>JAIBBI010000034.1 GCA_019694755.1 Gemmataceae bacterium | reverse complement strand
TCCATGCCTCCACGGCGGCCAGCACGCTCGGCCGCATCCTCGACGTGTTCCCCGCCGACATGCCCGCCGCCATCCGGCAGGCGCTCGCGTTCAACCTAAAGTCGGTGGTCGCGCAGAAGCTGATCCCATCGATCAAGCCCGGCGTGCAGCGCGTGCCCACCAACGAGATTATGATCGTCAACCCGACCATCCGAGAACTCATCATCAAGCAGGAAGACAAGAAGATCGCCGACGCGATCAAGATCGGCTTCCTCGAAGGCATGCTCGACTTTACGGAAAGCCTCCGCCGCCTCTGCGAAGCCGACCTCGTCGCCAAGGAAGTCGCCGTCGAATCCGCCCCGAACCCCGAAGCCCTCAAGATGGCGCTCAAGGGCATCAAGGTCGCCGCGCCGGGTATTCTGTAGGCCCCTCGATCAATCTTCACGTCTCCCCCGCAAGGGAGAGTCTCTGTCTCCCTCCCCCCTTGTGGGGGAGGGCCGGGGTGGGGGGTAGCCGCCGGGCGACAACAACTTCCCACTCAACCATCCGGCAGATTGCGAAAAGCGGATCGCGGCTTCCACCCCCCACCCTAACCCTCCCCCGCAAGGGGGGAGGGAACCGGAAGCCGCTCGTGCGCCGGATATTGCGGATGCGCCGTCGCGCCGAGTGCCTGCCAGATCGCCTCAACAACCGCATCCGGCTCCTCAAATACCTGATGATTCCAGAACCGGACAACTGCGAACCCCTGCTCCACCAACCACGTTGACCGCTCGGCATCGTAGTCCGATTGTTCCACGTGCTGGCTGCCATCGAGTTCGACGATCAATCTCCGTTCCAAACAGGCAAAGTCCGCTACGTAAGGCCCCACCGGCACCTGGCGACGAAACTTCCAACCCGTCAACTGTCGGTCACGCAACAATGACCACAGCCGCCGCTCGGCATCCGTCATATTCCGGCGAAGGTGCCGGGCAAACTCGTTGGCCATCTCAACAACTTCCTTCCGCCACGAAGTGGCGGAGCATTCTGACTCCCTCTCCCCTTGCGGGGGAGGGATGGGGGGGGGTAGCCGCCGCGCGCTCACATCACGCACAGTCCAATCTGGCGGATTGCGGAAAGCGGAATGCGGGTAGCGGATAGCGGATAGCAGACAACCTACTTTTCCACCACGTCCCCCGTCGCGGCCCACTCGACGGCCCGCGAGATCAGCTTCTGAAAGCCCGGGTCATCCCGACTTTTCAGAGAATGGCCCAGCGGCGTGAACACCACACGACCCTTGCCGGGCGTGTACGCATACGCCACCGCGACATCCTTCTTCACCTTCGGCAGATGCGCCGTGGCCAGCACCTGAATCTCGGCCGCGCCGTCGAGATCAAAGTGGATCGCCTCCTGCTCCGGAGTTCGGAAATCCTCCATGGTTCGGGTGATCGGGTGCTTGCGATCCCGCACCGTGACAGAGAACATCCCGTGCTCCTCGCCCGATGTCCCCTCCTTCCACCGCCGGCCGAGCAGGTTTACGAATTCCGGCCAATCGCCGAAACTATCGATGGCCCAGTGGATCGCCACCAGGCCGCCGCCCCCGCGGACGTATTCCTCCAGATTTTTCCGCATCGCCGGCGTCGAGGTCGCGACCTGCCCGCTGAGCACGATGGCTTTGTACCGGGCCAGCGCGGCCGGCGATTCGAGAATGTAAAAGTCCTCGACGATCCGCGTTTCCATCCGCCCCGCCGCCTCGAGGTGCGTACGCATCAGCGGCGTCGTTTCCTTCCACCGGTGAAACGAATCGTTGCCGGAGATGACCAGCACGGGGACGCGCCCCGTCTGCCCGAGCGCCTCCCGCCCCGGATCGATCCGCGGCCTGGCCGGCGGGTCCGCCGCGACGACCACCGCGCCGAGCATCAGCAATCCCGCAAACATGACGACTCGCATGACCCGTCCCCTAGCCGGCCGCGGGCGGCGCATGAGCGTGCTCGCCCGGCAGACCCCGGTTGAAAATGATGACGTTGATCACATAGACCGACACCGGCGCGGCCAGGATCAGGCCCCAGATGCCGAAGAAGTATTGTGCGACGGGCAGGAGTGCGACGATCAGCACCGGGTGGAGTTCCATCATCTTGCCGAGAATCCGCGGGCTGAGCACGAAGCTCTCGATGATCAGCACGACCGTCACCGCCCCGGCCGCCTTCAGCGCGAGCGACACGCCTCCGCCGAATTGCAATAGCGCGAAGAGTGAAATGACGACCAGCGCGATGCACGCTCCCAGAGTCGGAATCAGGCACAGGACAAACGTCATCGTCGCCAGCAGTACCTCGTGCTCGACGCCCAGCATCGTCAGGGCGACGAACACCATCGTGGCATTGCACAGGGCGATCAGCCCCTGTGCGATCAGGGCCCGGGCGACCAATCGGCCGAGATCGGCCAGCGCGGGCACGATCTCGTCGAAGACGCTCCGCAGCCAGGTTTCGCGCAGCCCGCGGAAGCCCGCCCTCAGGTTGGGAAAGTCGATGCAGATGAAAAAGCTGAGCAGGAGCGCTGTCCCGATATCGATCGGCACATCGACGAAAGCCGACAGTGCCTTTCGCAGCCACTCGCCAATCGGACCGCTGAGGCGGTTCTCCAACTGATCGCGGAGAAACCCGGCAAAGGCGTTGGTGGTCCACCATCGCTGAAACAATTCGTGCTTCCGCGCCGCCTCGAAGTCGCCCTGGATCGCGCCGGCGATCGATTCCGAAGCCTTCGGCTGAATCGCGTCGAACGCCTGGCTAAACGCGGCCGGCCCCTGGGCCCGCGCGCGTTGCAGCGTCTGATACTGCTCGAAGGTGTACGGAATCGCCGACGGCCGTCGGAGCCGCATTGTGTCGTAGGTCTCGTGCAGTTGCTTGTGATACTCCGGCGATCGCCAAAGGCCGGGCAATGCCTGATCGACGGCATATTGAATCCACTCTGCCTGCAGCCCGGCCAACTGCGTGGGGCTTTGCCGGACGCCCTTGAGGGCGACTTCCGCCGGCTCCCCGGCCGCCGCGCGGACGAGCAGCGCGTCCTCGGCCGCGGGCTTAACCCGGCGGGCCTGCTCCTGCAGCGCGGGGTATTTTTTGGAGAGGAACCAGTTCGTGAACGACTGGCTCGACGTACCTTCGCGTTGCAGTTCCAGCCGGAGGCGCTCGACTTCCGCCTGTTGGAATTTCTTGCGGAACTGGCCTTCGACCCACGCCTCGATAGACGGGAAGTCGTTGTAAGCCTGCACCCCACCGACGCCTTTCTTCTGAAATTCGGCGAAATCCTCCCGGTACTTCGGATCCTCCGGTCCGTGGTAGGCCCGGCGAAACTCCATCGGCCCGATCCATTGCTCGAGCACCCCGGCCGTCGCCGTCGTCGGGCTGACGTCGGTCACCCAGCCGGCCAGGTGTTGCACCTCGGCAATGAGCCGCGGTCCGACGATGCTCCCGACCACCAGCAAACCAAGCGGCGCCAGGAGAAACAGCGCTACCGTCATCAGCTTCCGCACCACGGGTCGATCCCGGTCGGGCGACAGCCGGCTCATCGCCCGGCCGATGATTGTCAGCGCGAGGTACGAAAACAGAAACGTCATGAAGCCGATGAAAAAGAAGTCACGCGTCAGCCGGAGCAGGACAAAGAACCCGCCCCAGATGGCCAGTCGCTGGGCCACCGCCTGCCACGACCGCGGAGAAGATGGCACGGGATCAGCAGGCGGCATCAATGAAACCCCGAATGTTCGATTCCCCGGCCCGGCTTACTGGTCTCCGCCGAATCGGCTCTTCAATCGACGCCCGATGAACATGACGGCAATGACGGCGATACCCGCCAGGACGAGCAGCCACAGATATTGCTCCGCCTTGACGGCGACCACGAGCGTCAGCGCGAGCAGGACGCCGACGAGCATGAACATCCACTCGAGATGTATGCCGGCGAGGAAGCACCCGAGCGCGAGCAACAGCAGTGCGTTGAAGCCGGCCGCAACATTGGAATCTTCGCCGGTGCTCCGGATCAGAAAATCGAGGCCGATGGCGGCCGCGATGGCGAGCCAGTGGACCACCTGCTGGATGATCTGCGTTCGCCCGCCCTGCCCGTGTCGGGCCCGGTACCACGCTGTGCCGACGCAGAGCATGCCGTACACGGGGACGAGGCCGAGCCAGTACTTTGGCGCGATCGCCCGGTTGGTCGTCGAAAGGCCGATGCCCAGGATCGCGAGCAGGACCATGACCACGGCCGCCCCGAGCCCGATCTTCCACGACCGGGGCAGGACAACCGAGCGGGCATCAACGGTGACTGGTGCAGGTTCGCTCATCGTGTCGCCTGAGATTCGTTGCGGCACCAAATCCGACCGGCACTGCCGTCGGCCAGTATGTCGACATGATATGAGGTCCGTTTGGCTGGCGTGCGACAGCCTGATTCCGCCATTCTCATCGGCGGGACATTCGATGACTTCGATCGAAGCGGAGGGGTCACGTTACCCATCTTCGTCTGCCACAGACCATGCCATTCAGACGCCCGGAAGGTTCACTCAAGCCAGCAATTTTGAAATGATCGAGACCGGAAGGAACAAGTGCCTCGCGTTATCGAGAAGTGGTGCGAAGCCGTACTTGCAGTAGAAGCCGGTCGCGGAGTTGTCGATCGCGTGGGCTTCGACGGCATGGATGCCCAAGCTCGTGGACAGGTCGAGCGTTCGCTGCAGGGCGTTGAACAACAGGGCTTCACCCAACTTCATTCCCTGAACCGATAGATCTACTGCCAGGCGAGCCAGAAGTACAACAGGCACGGGGTGCCGCGGTAGCTTTCTCGCGGAATAGACTGGCATGTTTGTAAACGAGATGGCGCCGGCCGCGACCGTGTAATAACCGACGACCGTCCTGGTACCGGGGGTCACGGCCACCATAGTCTTGCCGAGGTGTCGTCGTTCGTACTGACGGACCCGATCGCGAATGAAATCGTCGAGCGCAGGTTGGCCGCATGAGAATGCACCGCGCTCGTGTTCGGTCGCGAACGGCTCGATTCGCCACTCAGCCACGGCGGGCCTTATGGCGCTCGGCCGCGGCAATCATCGCCGGCGTCGGTTCTGGCGGATTCGCCAGCAACTCCAGGAACCGGTCGCGATCGCGGTCGGATAGGAGCGTCGCCACTTCCTCTTCAAAGGGCAGGTCGTCCTCGGCTATGACCTTCGCCCGCCGGACGCGGATCTCCGTGTCACTGACCTGTTCAATGATGACCGTGGCGTTGGCGAATGACTTCGGCAAAACCAGCCTCCCCTTGGCATCCGTTGTTCGCGTCTCTGTTAACATCTGGTCCTTCTCTTTCTCGCCATACCGCACCCACTTTACCACAAGGTGGGACAGAACAACAGGTGGGACTGGCCCAAAATTGCCGCCAAAATGGCAGCTTTCTGTCCCTGCCTTGAATCGTCCATCACAGTAGTTCGTGCTTCATAACTATTGCTTGTAACAGTTTACAGCGAGATCACTGACTAGTGAAACGAAACGTGTGTCCGTGAAATGAAATGAAACCCTCATGACGCGTCGGTCTCCTGCGCGGATGAAAATAGGTTCAATAGGAGGAGCTATTTTCAAGGCAACGAAACGAATCGCCCCCCTCACTCCCCCACTCTCTCACTCATCTCCAAACGGATCCGGATCGTTGTCGAATCCCTCCAGATCCCGGTCCGTCCAGCCAAAATGATGGGCCAACTCGTGGACGACCGTCTTGCGGATCTCGATGCGCAGGTCCCGGCGGTCCGGGAAGTCCTCGAGCAATGGTCGCCGATAGATCACGATCCTGTGCGGCGGCTGGTCGTGGCCATCGACACCGCCCAGGCCGTCGCCCGAGTCGAACTCCGACGGAATGAACAGCCCGTAGATCGTGTCGCCGTCGGCAATCTCGTCGTCGGTCAACCCGACGTCGCGCAACGTCGCCTCGTCGGCCTCGTCCTCCACGTCCACGACGAGGTTGTCGAGATACGGTGCAAACGCCTCGGGCAGCGACTCCATCACCCGGGCGACACAGCGGTCGAACTGGAGGCGGTTCATCATAGATCAAAAGTATGACTCCATTGGCGGACGTGGCGATCGTCGGGGCCGGGGTGGTCGGCCTCGCGGTGGCCTACGAACTCCTGCGCCGCGGTACGCGCGTAACGCTCCTCGAGCGTGGCGAACCCGGCCGGGCCGCGAGTTGGGCCGGCGCGGGCATCATCGCGCCGGGCAACCCCGACCGGGCCAATCTTCCCGACGACCGTCTGCGGGCCGAGAGCGCGGCCCGCTGGCCCGCGCTTGCCGACGAACTTACCGCGCTGACCGGCCTACCGACCGGCTATCGCCGGTGCGGTGGCTTCGAACACGTCGCCGACGCGGACCCGGCATGGTCGTCCGAGGGGATCGAACACCATTTTGATCCGGATCAGACCGCCTTTTTCTTTCCCGGCATGGCCCAGGTCCGCAATCCCTGGCTCCTGCGCGCACTTGTCGCGGCCGTCGCTCAACTCGGCGGCACGATCCGGACGCAGTGCGAAGTCACCGGTTGGCAGCGCGACGGCGACCGCGTCGCCGCCGTGGAGACGAATCAAGGAAGGGTCGCCGCCGGCGAATACCTCGTGTGCGGCGGCGCGTGGAGCGAACGCCTGCTCGGTCCGGGCACGGCCGTGTTCCCCGTCCGCGGCCAGATAGTCGCCTACCGCATCGCTGCGGGCGGCCCCGAGCACATCCACGTATGGGACAAGCAGTACCTCGTGCCGCGCGGCGACGGCCTGGTCCTGGCGGGCTCCACCGAGGAACTCGTCGGCTTCGACGCCTCGACGACTGAAGAAGGCATCCGGGGCCTGCGCGAGTTTGCCGAGTCGCATTGGCCCGCGCTGCGGGGCGCGACCGTCGAAGCGACTTGGGCGGGGCTCCGGCCCGGCAGCGCGGACAATCGGCCGACGCTCGGCCGGGTGCCCGGCTACCGGAATCTTTGCGTGGCGACCGGGCATTTTCGGGCGGGAGTGCAGCTCTCACCGGCTACCGGTCGGCTGCTCGCCGAGCTTCTGATAGGCCGGACGCCCTTCATACCGCTGGATTCGTTCCGACCCGACCGACCGGCCGGCCCCCCGGCCCGACCCGCGTTCCGGTCCTGAAGCAGAAACGGTAGAATCGCCGCATGCCAGAGTCGGACCGCCTGTTTATCGCGACCCTCGCCGAGGATTTCGGCTGGCTGGAGCGTCACGCCCTCAAGCGGCCGGACCGGGCCGAGGGCGCGGTTCCACTTCGGTTCGCAGCCGCCCTCGTCCGCAATGCCGCGGGCCCGACGCTGGCCGGTGAGCCGCCCACGCCGTTGCACATCGCCGTCGTCGGCGGGGCGGGCACGGGCAAGAGCACCGTCGCCAATCTGCTCGTCGGTTCGAGCATCGCCGAAGCCAACCCGCAGGCCGGCTACACCCGCCACCCCGTCGCTTATCGCCACGCGAGCACACCCGCCTGGCAACCCTCCGACGGCGTCCTCGGCCCACTGACGCGGATGGCGCAGCCGGGGCCTTCCAACATCGACGAAGACGTCTACCAGATCCGCCCCGTGCCTGCCGATGCCGGTCTGCTCGATCGTTTTATCGTCTGGGATTGCCCGGACATGACGACCTGGGCGGCGGCAGGCTACGCGCCCCGCCTGCTCGAAGTCGCGGGCCTCGCCGACGTGATCGTCTACGTCGCTTCCGACGAACGCTACAACGACGCCGCGCCAACGCGTTACCTCAAACTGTTCCTCGATGCCGGCAAGCCGATCGTCGTGGTGCTCACGAAGATGAAGCCGGATCAGTCCGAGCCGCTGATCGCGCACTTCAAGAAGGAAGTGCTCGGGCACCTGCCACGCGGTCGGGTGACGGTACTGGCCGTGCCATTCCTCACGGCCGAGGAGTTGGAAGACCCGGCCACCCGAGCGACACGTTACCGCATCCCGCTCATCAACCAGTTCGCAGTACTTGGCGAGGATGCCGGGCTGCTCCGCCGGCAGTCGGCTGGCGTGGCCGCGAAGCACCTCCGTCAACACAGCGACGCTCTGCTCTCCGTGGCCCGCGACGACGTGGCCGCCCTCGAGGATTGGCGCCGGCTCGTCGAGCGCGGCCGATCCGAGTTCCTCGACCGCTACCGCCGGGAGTACCTCACCGGGGCGAAGTTTCACCGCTTCGACGAAGCCCTGGTCAAGCTCGTAGAGATGCTCGACTTCCCGGGCGTCGGAAAGTTCCTGTCGTCCGCGCTGTTCGTCGTGCGGACGCCGTACCGGCTCGTGAAGGGACTGCTCGGCAACATGTTCGGCACGCCGGCCGTCGCGTCGATCCCCGAACAACCCGTGCTCGAAGACGGCTTCCAGGCGTGGAGCGACCAGATCCGCGCCACCGCCCTGACGGCCGAGAAGCAGCACGAGTTGTGGGCCCGCGTCGCTCAGGCGTTTGAAAGCGATTTCGGCAAGCAGATGCACGAGCACTTCCGCACCGGCATGGCCGCGTTTCAAGGCAGTCAGCGGGCGGAGATCGATGCGACAGCCCGGGCGATCTACGAAGACCTCGAGCAATCGCCCGGCACGCTCAACGCGCTCCGCGGCAGCAAGTTCGCCCTCGACGTGGCGGCCATCGCAGGGACAGTCGCGATGGGCGGTACTCCTGTCCAGGACTTGGTCCTCGTCCCGCTCGCGGCCGGGATCTCGCACCAACTCGTCGAGTGGCTCGGTGCGGGCTACGTCGAGTTGCAGAAGGAGAAGGCCCGGACCCGTCAACAGGAGTTGATCGCCCGCCACATCGCCGATCCGCTCGCCTCCTGGCTGACGCAATGGCCCGCGACGGGCGGCACGGAGTTCGAACGCCTGCAACTCGCGCTCAACCGCATTCCGCCGAGCCTCGACCGCCTCGTGGAGGCGCTGCAACCATGACCGCGCCGGCCGGGCCCCTGCTCCGTACGCTGGTCCCCGCGCTCCGCGGCCTCGAGCGCGGCGTCGGCGAATGGATAGCTTCACCCACACGCCGGCCGCTGGCCCCGCTCGTCCGCGCCAACCTCGAGGGCCTCCGTGACGACCTCCGCCGCCGGGCCGAAGACCTCGACGGCGATCAGCCGCTGCTCGTCGTCGTGTTCATGGGCGGAACCGGCGTCGGAAAGTCGACACTCCTCAACGCCCTCGCCGGCTCGGCGATCGCCCAAGCGTCGTTCACCCGCCCCACCACGCGCGACCCCGTGGTGTATCACCACAACTCGATCAAGCCCGAGCGACTCGACCCGGCCCTGCGCCGCTGCCGGCTCGTCGCGCACGACCGCGAGGAACTGCGCGAAAAGGTGCTCGTCGACACGCCGGACCTCGACAGCAACGAGGAAGAGAACCGCGAACGTTTGCTGGCCGTGCTACCAACCGCGGACGTGGTGTTGTACGTCGGCTCACAGGAGAAGTACCACGACCGGCTGGGATGGGACCTGTTCAAAGCCCAGCGCCAGCGACGTGCCTTCGCGTTCGTCCTGAACAAGTGGGACCGGTGCAGCCGGCCCGTGGACGGCGGCCTCCGTCCCGACGAGGACCTGCGCCGCGACCTGATCGACGAGGGATTCGCCGAGCCGCTGATCTTCCGCACGGCCGCCCAATACTGGGTCGACAAGTCCGGTCCTCCGCCCGAGGGGGAGCAGTTTCCGGAGCTGGTCCGTTGGCTGGAAGAAGGTCTGACCCGGCTGGAGATCGAAGCGCTGAAGGCCCGCGGGGTCGAGCAACTGATGGAGCAGGTGATTGCCGGGCTCGAACAGGCGAAGCCGCCGGACCTCGCGGAGCCGGCCCGGGCGACCCGGCCCGTCTGGGAAAAGCTGCTCGACACCGAGTCCGAGGACCTGGCCGAATCACTCGTCAACACACTCGACCCGCAACAGAGGGAGATCGAGCACCACTTCCGCGTGACGGGTCAGCAGCGGTTTCAGCGTTTGATGGCCGCGTACCTCGGACTCATCACATGGTTGCAGTTTGCCGGCAGCCGGCTGCGAAACCCCGCGGGGGCGATCACAGGTTCGACCGGTGAGCCGGCCGAGCGCGAATGGGATGTTACCGGACTCACGCGGGGCATCCTGGCCGACGCCGGCCGACGCGGGTTACAGTCGCGGTTGCAGACGATGACCGACCGGATGCTCGTCTCAGCCGACGGCGTCGGCTTCCCGCCCGACCTGCTCAAGCCCCGCCTCGACGACCTCGCCGCCCTCGACTGGCCCGGGCAACTCCGCAGCGCGGTCGGTGCCGCGCTCAGCTCGGTCGAGAGTGACTGGACCAATCCCAAGGGCGGCCGGAAACTCATGCAGAGCGGGCTGGTGTTCATCGCGAACATCGTGCCCGAAGTGGTCTTCGTCGGTGCGGTGCTCTCGTTGCTCTGGTACTGGTTCATGAAGGAGGGCTATGCACTGACGCTGGGCAGCGCGCTCATGCCGTTCGTGCTGACTCTGGCCGTACTGATGGTGTTCCACATCCTGATCGTGCTGCTACTCCCCCTGCGCTGGCCGGCGATCCGCGGGCAGTTTCTCCGGCGATTGACGGCGGAGGGCCGCGAGCGCATCGGTGCGGCCTACCTCCCCGCGCCGGAAGCGGTGGCCGGCGAACTGGCGGCCGAGCGGAAGAAAGTGGAAGGCCTGATCGGGCAGGTGAGCGAACTGATGGAGTTGTTGAACGCCCGCCGACAGGCGGCCCGGATCGATGCGCTTTACGGCCGGTGACGCCGCGGCTTCCGGCGAATCCGCTCGGCCTCGCCGTGCATCTTCGCAATGTCCTTCGTCAGCACTTCAATCATCTCGTTTCGGGGCAGGTCCGCCACGCTCTCCGCGTCGCGCGGCTCGCCGATGGCCACCGCGATGGTCCGGTCCGTCGCCGGGAGGAAGATCGGCGACATTCTCGGCAGCGGCGTGTACCGGTTCCACGCGGCAAACGCCCCGGCAATCCCCACGGGCACGATCGGGCAGCGCACCCGCTTGATGAGCAGGGAGATCCCCGGCGCGAGCGGCAGCATCCCGCCGTTCTCACTCCGTGCCCCCTCGGGAAACACGAGCACCGGGAGGCCCGATTCGAGCCGGGCGAGAATGCCCTTGATCCCGTCCTTCGCGATCCCCTCCTGATCAATCGGCACGGCATTGAGCGTCTTGATCAGGAAGCCGAATGCGGGGTTGTTGAACAAGGTCTTGCGGGCGAGGTAGGCAATATGGCGGTTGCAGGCGACGCCGATGGTCGGCGGGTCGAGAAAGCTCTGGTGGTTGGCAATGATGAGCGCGGGGCCGCTCACGGGAAGATTCCGCCGGCCCGTCACCCGAAGGCTCCAGCCCAGCGTCATCGCAAATGTCAGGAATTGAGCGGTGAACTCGTAGGCGAGCCAGTGGACGGTGTCAGACATCGGGTGACGATGGCCTCCATTTGAGCAATGACTTCAGTGAGGCCTTTGCCGGTGCTGTCGATCGGGTGTGCGTCTTCGGCCCTCGCGAGCGGCCCGTCGTGGCGTTCCGTGTCCTGCCTGTCGCGCAGGTCCTGGGCTTCGAGAACCGCTTCGAGCGTAATGTCTGCGCCCTTGGCGATCAGGTCCTTGAGTCGTCGGCGGGCCCGCTCCACGCGGTCGGCTGTGAGGAAGAATTTCACCTCGGCACGCGGGAACACGATGGTCCCCTGGTCGCGCCCCTCGGTGACGAGGTCGTGGTGCCGGGCGATCTCGCGCTGGATCGGCACAAGAAAGTCGCGGACCTGCTTCTGCTTGGCGATGAAGCTCGAAAGCCGGGTGATCTCAGGGGTGCGGATGATGCCCGCCAGATCCCGGCCGGCCAGGTGGGTGATTCCGGCATCGAAATGAAAGTCGAGGGTCGGAAGGAGGGCGGCGACGGCCTCCTCGTCGGCAGGGTCGATCCCGGCCTCCAGGATGGCAAAGGCGACGGCACGGTACATGGAGCCGGTGTCGAGAAAGTGCAGACCGAGGTGCTCCGCGAGCGCCCGCGCCACACTGGATTTCCCCGCACCGGCCGGGCCGTCGATAGTGACAATCATCCGCGCCCCGTCATCGCAAAGTGACGACGTGAGTCGCGCCCGCAACCAGAGTCCGCGTCTTCGCCGCTTCCTGCGTCGTCAGCAGTTCGGTCGAGACCGCGCCCGCGGGCACCGTCACAGTCCGGCTCTGGCCGGGCGGCACCCAATAGGTGACGCCGTTGACTACCGCCTCAAACATGACATCGAATCGCGAGTTGATCAGCAGCACGGTCGCGTTGCCCGATCCGGGAGCGGGCGTCGCCACCGGTTCGACCGGCTTCGCCGAGGTCGACTGGCGACGCGACGACTCCATGTCGGCCTCGATCTTTTTCACGCGACGGTTGAGGTCGTTGAGATCCTTCTGGATCTCCTGGCTCATCGTGTCGACGAGTTTCGTGTGCTGCTCGTTGATGGAGTTGATCTTCTTTTCGAGCGCGTCGAGTTTCTCAATGACGGTCTTCAGATCGGCAGCCGGGGCCTCCGGGCCTTTCGGCATCGGCTTCTCGGCTGGCGGATCAACGGCAAACAGCGACAGGGCCAGCAAGAGCGAATTCATGGTGCGTACTCCCGGGAGTCTCGCGGCAGGTGTCTCCTGCCAGATTAGACCTCCGGGACCGGTCGGGCAAGCGTCCGACCGTCCGCAAGTGACGAAATGGCTGTATTTTGTGGGGGAATGTCGTCCCGCCGGCCGGCTACCACGGCTTTTCCATCAGGGCGACGATCTGGGTGGCCAGTTTGTTGGTGTTCACCTGCTTCGCCGTCGTGATCGACTGGCCGACTTCCGGAATGAAACTCGCCGTCGACGTGACCATGACTGGCGGCGGGGGCGGAGGCGCCACGCCGGGTTCCACCGCGCCCGGCGGCGGCGATACCTTCGGACCCGAGAGAGTGTCGCCGGTCCGCATGTCTTTCCAGACCACGGCCACAGTCAGCACCGTTTCCGTCTCGCGCTGTTCGTTCAACTGGTTGCGGTTGAGAATGTTCTTGTTGAAGGCCACGATCGTGCCGAGCAATTCCGTATCCGCCTTGTCGCGATCGCTGACCACCTTGAACGGCGTCTTCTCCTCGATCGTGCGGATCACCGAGCGGGTCAGGTCGAATTCCAGTCCGCGGACGAAGGTCTTATTCTGGAAGATCGGTACGTAAACCGTCTTGATGCACGGGTCGTAATTGGGCCGGGTCGTGTAGCCGAACATGCTGAAATGCCCGCCCGACTCGCACCCGGCGAGCGGCAGCATGACGGCAAGCATGACGATCAGGCGGCGCATGGTTCGGCTCAATTCCATGAGGGGCGATCCTCGAACTACCGGCGGGGCATCATGCCACCGGGGTTCATCCCGGCTGGCGGAGCGCCCGTACCCGCGAGTGGTTGCCCGGGGCCCCCCTCGGACTTGCCGAAGAGGCCTTCCCACTGCTCTTCCAGCTTCTCGAAGTAGTCTTTTTCCTTCTTGTCGTACTTGCCCGCTTCCACGTCGCGCCGGATGTCGAGCATTTTCTGCGTCGCGTCGTTGGCGAACTTCGAGCCCGGGTAACTCCGGCGGACGATTTCGAGGTAGTAATACGCCGAGCCGGGGTGACCCGTACGCAGGTAGAACAGGGCCGTGTTGTAGTCCTTCTCCGCCTGCTGGTAGTTGATGCTGTAAAGCTGACGCTCGAGGAAGCCGCTCTTGGACTGGGCCAGCTCGGGGTAGGCCCGCATGGCCGTGTCGACGAGCTGCCGGGCTTCCGCGACCTTCCGGCCGTCGTAGTCGGCTCCGCCGGTGCTCAGGTGTTTGCTTATGATCGCCAGTTCGATCGCTTTGGGCGCGAGCGGGCTGTTCGGGTGCTGCTCGGTGAGCTGGGTGTAGTAATAGTCCGCTTCCCGATAATCTTCGCGATAGAACTTGATGCCGCCGGCCAGGAACAGCGCCTTGTCCGCGAGCGGCCCGCCGATGTCGTTGAGGTGGACTTGCTCCAGCGCCTGCAGCGCCCGGCCCTCCATGTCGAAGAACGGCTTCTGCTTCTCGAAATGGACCACCGGGGTGATCTCCCAGAAGCTGCCTTCCTTCTTCTCCTTGCGGGCCTGCTCCGTCCGCGTTTCGTCGAGCCAGACGTTGGCGATGTCGAACATCCGCCGGCAGCACTGGGCCCGATACTGGCCGTTGGGGAAGTCGAGCAAAGTCTTGTGATAGGTGTCGCAGGCCTTGGGCCAGTCGTCCTGCTTGTAAAGGCACTCCGCCTCGAAGAAGCGGGCCTCTTCCGCGACGGTGGGCGGGTTCTTCGTATTGTCAGCGATCTTGTGATAGGCTTTGCACGCCGCAGATACATCGCCGGCCCGGAGCTTCTCGTGGGCGGCGGCCAGGTCCGGCGAGAGCTCGCTCGGCGATGCCGAGGTCAGACCGCGGACCGACATCGCATCGGGGATGGGCCGGACGGGCGGCTCCCAGATGTAATCCCGCAGGGCGCAGCCGGTCGGGGCGATCATGAGCGCCGGGGCCAGCAATCGAATCCAGCGGGGCATGTCGGTCCTCGCTATCCCGTCAGGTACGGGAGCAGCCGTGGTCGCCGGCCGAGCCGGGTGCTCACGTACAGTCCCAGATGTTGCCGGAGCTCCGTCCGAATCCGGTCGGACAGTTCGCGCCGCCATTGCGTCGGATCGTCCTGCAGCGCCACCAGCGTCGACCACGCCCCCGGGCTCAGCGGGCGGGCGTCGCGTTCCTTCAGTCGACAGGTCGGGCACAAGACGCCCCCGGCCGTCGCGCCGAACGAGCCGGCTTCCACCGGCTTCTGGCACACAGCGCATCCGCGCAGGGCGGGGCTATATCCGAGTTCGCCCAGCAGTGTCAACTCGAAGGACAGCAACCGCAGGCCCGTCAATTTACCCAGACCGCCGAACTCGCGCAGCGTCGTGAGCGCCTCGTCGAAAAGCGCCGGGTGCGGGTCGTAATCTTCCGTGAGGTCCGAGAGCAACTCGGCGACGTAGCACCCGGCGTAGAACGCCGGGAGGTCGGTCCGCAGGTTCGTGAACCGCTCTTCGACCTGGGCTTCGGTCAGCAGGTCGAGCCCGCCCGACGACTTGCGGATGAAGACGATGTTGCAGACGGTGAGCAGATCGAGCGCGACCTCGAAATTCGACTTGAGCCGTCGGCCGCCCTTGGCCAACGCCCGCACCCGGCCGAACTCCCGTGTCCACAGCGTGACGATCCGGCTCGATTCGCTCCAGTCCGACCCGCGGACCACGAGCGCGGTGGCTTGCTCGAGTGACATGCTGGCTGTTCTACGTCCGCTCGTTGATGCCCGGCAGGCCGAGCGCGGCCAGGTAATGGGCCTCCCGACCGCGCATCACCTTCCGCGGCCCGGCCTTCTTGTCGTCGTAGCCGCACAGGTGCAGCACGCCGTGAATCACGTAGAGCGCAAGCTCGTCGGCCGTCGCATGACCGCGCTCGCCGGCCACGCGCCCGGCCACCTCCGCACCGATCACCAATTCCCCGACCAGCGGATCACTGCCCAGAGGAAACGTGA
Organism: Gemmataceae bacterium; assembly: GCA_019694755.1. Classification (GTDB taxonomy): domain Bacteria; phylum Planctomycetota; class Planctomycetia; order Gemmatales; family Gemmataceae; genus JAIBBI01. The sequence goes on along the minus strand of JAIBBI010000034.1, from coordinate 24,207 downwards.
TGACATCCGTCGGTCCGCGGTGCCGAAGGAACTCCCAGTTCACCCGAGCGCTCTCCGGATCATCCACAAAGGCGAGACTGATCTCGGCGGAAGTCACGCCTTCACCACGCAGTACGATCTTGGCCGCACGGCGCAGCACGACGCGGTCGATGGGGACGGTCTTCTGTCGATTGGCGATCGCGATGGTGATGTTCTGCAAGTCGGGTCTCCTGCACGTCCAAGTTACGGACGCGGTCGTCGGCCGCACACGGTCGTAGGATGGTCCGAACTCTGCAATGCCGACGAAAGGCGAATCGCGATGGTCGGGCCGGTGCCGTATCAGTGGGCTGAGATTACCGAGGCCGGGAAGGTTGCGCTGCGAACCGGTGAACTGGCCGCCCCGGGGCCGAGCCAGATCCGCGTCCGCACGCTGGCTACCGCAGTCAGTCCGGGCACCGAGTTGGCCGTGTACACCGGCACGCATCAGTGGCTACGCGACCCGGCCATGACCGATTGGAAGTTCCCGTTTCGACCCGGCTACAGTGCGGCCGGGGTCGTCGATGCCGTCGGCTCCGAGGTCCCGGATTGGAAACCCGGCGACCGCGTCTGCTACCCCGGCAACCACGCGTCTTCTGAGCTACTGACGCTCGGGCACGAGCGCGGCCGACTGTGGCGCATCCCTGATTCGCTGACCTTTGAAGATGCCGCTTGGGCCTGCATTGCCCGCTACGGCTTCGGCGCGGCCATCCGAGCCGGGCTGACGCTGGGGCGGAGCGCGGCCGTGCTGGGCCTCGGCGTGATCGGCCAGTTTGCACTCCGCGGCCTCGTCGCGGCCGGTGCGTATCCCGTAATCGGCATCGACCGCGTTACCGCCCGTCGCCAGGCGGCCCAGGCCGGCGGGGCCGATCATGTCATCGATCCGTCGGCCGGGGAACCGCGTGATAGCATCCGCCGACTGCTTGGCGGCACTGGCGCGGAAGTCGTCGTCGATGCGACTGGGATTCCCGACTGCGTGCCGCAGGCGATGCGACTCGCCTGTGACGCCGGGCAGGTGATCGTGGTCGGCAGTCCGCGGGGCGTCGCGGGTCAGGTCAACTTCTACGATGACTTGCACCGCCGATCGCTGGAGGTGTCCGGCGCGCATGGCAACATGCTCTTTGAATCATCGCACAGTCGCCTGGCCGGGGCGTGGGACATCGACAAGGCCCAGCGGTGGCTCATCGCCGCCCTCGCCTCCCGCCGGCTCAGCCTGGCCGGCCTCGTCACCCACAGTATCACGGGCGATCAGTTGCGAGAAGCGTACGAAGGCCTGCTCCACTCGCGCGAAACGCACCTGGGCGTGGTCATCAACTGGGTGAGGAACTAGCGACGCGCAGCCGCGCCGCGACACATGGAATTCACCACTTACCTCTCGCTGATTCTCGCGGCCGCCGGCGCGGGGGTCGTCAACGCCCTGGCCGGTGGCGGCACGTTGCTCACGTTCCCCGCCCTCACGGCCATCGTCCCGGCCGTCGTCGCTAACGGGACCAGCACCGTCGCCCTGATGCCGGGTTCGTTTGCCAGTATCCTCGGCTACCGCCGGGAGTTGCAGAAAGTCCGGCGGTGGGCGGCGATCCTTTGCCTGCCGAGCATTGTCGGCGGCCTGCTCGGCGTCGAACTCGTCATCCGGTTCCCCAATTACTTCGACAAGTTGGTCCCGTGGCTCATCCTCATCGCCACGATGATGTTCATCGCCCAGCCGCTCGTCGCCCGCATCGCACGCACGGGGCACAAGCCCTGGCCGACGTGGCTCGCGCTGCTGGTGCAGTTCCTCATCTCGATCTACGGCGGCTACTTCGGGGCGGGCATGGGCATCGTGATGCTCGCGGTCTACGCCTTCATGGGCATGCCCGACATTCACACCATGAATGCCGTCAAGACGGTGCAGGCCGTGGTCATCAATGTGGTCGCGGCCATCGGCTTTATCCGCGTTAATCTCGTAGTCTGGCAGTACAGCCTGATCATGGCCGTCGCCGCGATCATCGGCGGCTACTACGGCGCGCATTACGGCCGCAGGCTCAACCGCTCGGTCGTTCGCGGCATCGTGATCGGCATCGGCCTGACGTTGAGCGCGTTCTATTTTGGTAAGCGATACTTCACTTGAGCTCGTAACACTGAATCGCGTCGGCCGTGCGCAGGTACATCCGGTTGCCGACGAATGCCGGGTGGGCGTATAGACCGTTTTCGTCGTCGGCGATTGCCTTTCGGTCCAGCACCTTCGGCTTGTCGGCCGTCGCGTCGAGCAGGATCGCTTCGCCCAGCATGGTTATCAGAAGTACCCGCGTGTCGCTAGCTACCGCGGCAGTGTAATGGCTGAGCGCTTCGTCGTCCCAGTGCCAGACCGGCTTCAGACCGGACTTCAGGTCGAGACAGTACAGGCCGTTGTGAACGCCGAACAGACGGTCGCCGACGCGGACCGGCGTGTGCGTGTCCGGCCGAAGTTCTCCGAAAGTCGCTTCGGGTTGCGGTACGGCCCGGCCCTGTTCGTCGAAGCGGTACATCCGCGTGCCGTTGTTCTCGGTGCTGACGACGATCCGGTCGTTCCACGCGATAGCGGTGGGCACGTTGAAGTCCTTGGGCCGCGGGGGCGTGATGCTCCAAAGTCGCTTCCCCGTCGCCACGTCCCATCCGCCCAGCGTCGACTCGTCGTAACCGATCACTTGCTCCACTCCACCGAACGTTCCGAGCAGGAGTGAGCCATAACCCGGCCTGGCTCCTTTCGTCTGCCACTCGACTTTGCCAGTTTTCGGGTGGAATGCAACGAGTGCGGCATCCGGGCCGCCGACGTACTGGAGCAGTCGGCCCCCGGCGATGATCGGCGATCCGCAGTGTCCCCACGGCAGGTCCCCCGGCGCTGCAAACTCCGCCTGCGTGTCGTGATTCCAGAGTATCTTGCCCGTCGCAATATCGACAGCGTGCAGGTGGCCGAACGCGCCCGCAAGGTAGGCGACCCCGTCGTGGATCAGGGGCGTGGCCCGGGGCGAGTTGCCGAAGTCGAGATGCCCCGTGGCCGGGTAGCGGATCGACCAGCGTTGGTTGCCGGTATCGGCATCGTAGCACCGCCAGACGTCGGTCGAATCCTGAAGTTCGCGATTGGAGACGATGACTACGCCGGCCGACGCCGCGACACCGCCCAGACCTGGGCTGGCCAGCGGAACACGCCAGATTGGCTTCTTCGGATCGGGGAGTTTATCTGGGAGAAATGAGACCCTGCCGGCGCGGTCGGAGCCGCGCCAGCCGGGCCAGTCAACGACTACTTTTTTTTTGGCGGTGCGACGAAGCCGTTCTTCGTCTCGAGGATCTTACAGAGCTCCAAATCGTCTCCTACTTCCATGATGGCTTTGACAATGACCTCGCGCAGGTCTTTGCCGAGCCCTTCGTTGACAAACGCTTCGACGAACGGGACCGGGTCGGTCTCGGCGACGACCCGGAGCGCGCCCTTCGGGACGGTGCCGCACCCTTCGAGGAGCGGCTTGGCATAGCTGGAAATCACGGCCGCGCCTTTCTCACCCTTCTTACCCATGTCCATGAGTTTCGTGGCCCCTTCGTCGCAGGCGGCACATGTCGCCGGCTTCTCGGGGATCACGAACTGATGGCCCTTGAGCATCTTCATGACCGCGCCGTGTTTCTCTTCGGCTTCGATGTCACCGTAGAGAATCGTGTAGTTCTTCAGGTCGGTGATCGACTTGGCCGGGTCTTCGTTCAGAACGACGACCAGGCCCGTCTGTGTTGTCTTCCCGTCTTTGCCAGTCAGCGACGCGACCGTGGTAAATGGAATACCGGCCCGCTTCGCGTCGTGAAGCACGACCGAGTGCTTGCCGATCACAACATCGGCCTTGCCCTCGGTTTTGTTCTTGAGCGCGGAGACGAGCGACTCCGAGTACACGACTTTGACCGGTCGATTGAGCTTCTTCTGGAGGTGCTCGCCCAGCTTGTCGTAGTCGCGCTGGGCGTAGCCCTTCACACACGGACACGAAAGCGGCAGGGCCAGCGGGTCCATGACCACGACGGTCAGAGTCGGTTCGGTCGCCCTTGCCGCGAACGATGCGAACAGGGCGACGGCGATTGACAGGAAACGCATCGAGGGTCCTCCTGAGAGGGGCAGCAGAGATTATTGGCCCTTGGCCGCTTCCGTCTTGCGGGTCATCACGTGGATCTTCGAGCCGGGCTGGTCACAGAACCAGACGGTGTTGCCGTCGGACGACGCGGCAATCGCGACGTTCTTGCAGCCACCGGTGATCTTGACGGAGCCGACGATCCCTTCCGGCTTACCCTCGGCTGAGAAAGCGCGGACGATGCCTTCGGATTCCGCGGTGTAGACCCGGCCGGCCGGGCCAACGCGGACGTTCATCGGGTTGCAGCAGCCGCCGAAGCACTCCGGTTCGCTCTCCCGACCGCGCTTGCCGAAGGTCGAGATCTTCTTGCCGTCGCGGTCGAATCGGCCGACGTTGTGTTCGCAGTTCTGGGCGACGAGCAGGTTGTCGCCGGCCGCCTGGATGTCCATCTGGCCGCAGCACCCGCGGAGGCTCGCCATGACCTGCTTGCCATTCTCGAAGTTGCGGTCGGTTCGCCATACGGCGAATCCGTAGCCCTTCGTCTCGCCGCAGACGATGAACACGTCTTTTTCGGTGACGGCGACGGCGTTGATGACCCGCACGCGGGATACGATCTGCTTGACATAGTCTTCGGGCTTCTTCTTCTTTTCACGTTCCAGCATCTGCTCGTACTGTTTGACCATGGCCTCGTACTGCTTCATCTGAGCCTTTTCGGTCTTGGTCAGCTTTTCTTCGTCTTTCTTCTTCAGCTCTTCGAGTTGATTCTTTGAATCCTTGACCATTTCCTCGTACGACTGGATTTCGCTCTTCTGCTGGTCTTCGGCCTTCTTGCGGAGTTTCTCCGAGTCCTTCAGCACGTTGGCGATAAAGGGAAGTTCGAGTTCCGACTTGGGGGAACCGGTCGCGTCGAAGACTGCGACCTTGCCGTCGCCAGCGACAAAGACCGTGCCGTCCGGGGCGACGTTGATCGCCTGGCACTGAAAGCCGACCTTCCAGCCGCGCAGTTTCTCGCCGGCCGGGTCGTAAACTTGGACTTCCCCGGAGTCGATCTTCGAGCCATAGCGATCAGACCCGAGCAGGGCGTAGACGTTGCCGTCGGGGCCCGAGGCGAGAGTTTGGAGCTTGAGGCCTTTGACGTCGCTCTTGACGGCGATCGTCTTGGAAGTCTCGTGGGTACCGGTGGGCAGTTTGGGAGCTTTTTCGGGGGCTGCCGTGGCCCCACCGAAGATGACAGTAAGCAGATCGTCAGCCGTCACGAGACTGGGACAGGCGACCAGAAGGGCCAAGGCAAAAACGACGCGGCGCACGATGAGACCTCCGCTCGACATGGGCAGGACTCAACAGGAGTCCCGCTGTCCGACTATCGTAACCGGCCGGGAGCGGCTTGTCACCCGGGAAAATCGATTTCCGGGCAGGTTGTGACACTGGCGAAACATGGCCGCGCCGGGTAGCCTGAGGATCAACTCCCGTCGGGATGAAGAAATGAAGAACGAATCGGCTAATCCCTATTCGGGCACCCCGCTGCCCCTGCGCGGCCTTTGCCTGGTCATCTGCGCGGCCGCCGTGGCTGCCGTATACACCCTGCCCGACTCGCTCGGCCCCCGGGTCCGGGCCGGCTGCGGTATTGTGTTCTTCATTTCCCTGGTTGCGGCGTTCTCGTCCGACCTCCGTCGGGTGAATCTGCGGACCTTCGTGGCAGGTTTCGTTCTGCAGCTTTTGTTGGCGTTTCTCGTTCTTTGGGGCGAGTGGACGATTAATGGCGTCCACTACTCCGTTTACAACGCCATCGACCGGGTCGGGCATGTCGTCACCAAGTTTATCGACTGCTCCGACCGCGGAGCCGAATTCGTGTTCGGCAACCTGGCCCGCCCGGGCGATATCGCCCTGAATCCGGGCAAAGAGTTCCTTTTCATGTTCGCCTTTAAGGCGTTACCGCCAATCTTGTTCGTTTCGGCGTTTTTCACGGTCCTGTACTACTTCGGCGTACTCCAGTTCATCGTCCGAATCATGGCCAAAGTAATGATGGTGGTAATGGGCACGAGCGGCGCGGAAACTCTCTCCGTCGCGGCCAACGTTTTCATGGGCCAGACCGAGGCCCCACTTATCGTGAAGCCGTACGTTCCGCGAATGACGAAGTCGGAGTTGTTCACGCTCATGGTCAGCGGCATGGCCCACATCTCGGGCGGCATGATGGTGGTTTACATCAATTACGGAGCGAACCCGACGGCGGTGATTACCACCTGCATCATGGCCTGCCCGTGCAGCCTTTACATTGCCAAGCTGATGCTCCCGGAGATTACCCGACCGGAGACGCTCGGATCGACCCCGACAGACACGGGTGACGTGAAATACGTCAACGCCATCGATGCCGCCGCCTCCGGCACTGGGGATGGCCTGAAATTGGCTCTCAACGTCGCTGCCATGCTGATTGTCTTCGTCGCTTTCGTCGCCCTGTTCGACATGATGCTGGGCGGAATCAAGCCGACTCTCGTCTCGTTCCATCTGATGAGCGAAGACGCGATGCCCTGGCTCGACGGTCTGACGCTCCGCAAGATCTTCGGCTGGATGTTCTCGCCGGTGGCCGCCCTGATGGGCGTGGACTGGGTGGACACGGAAAAGGTCGGGAGTCTCCTCGGGGCCAAACTGTCGGTCAATGAGCATTTTGCGTTTCTGGACGCGAAGGTTAACGGGCTCTTCGACAAACTCGACCCCGTAACCAAAGAAGTCCTGACCCCCGGCAAATTGCTGCCGCGGTCCCAGCAACTCGCGGCTTTCGCCCTCACCGGCTTCGCCAATTTTGCCTCCATCGGCATCCAGATCGGCGGCATCGGCGCGATGGCCCCGGAACGCCGCGGCGACCTGGCCAAGCTGGGGATGAAGGCGCTGTTCGCCGGCTTCACGGCCACGCTCATCAACGCCTCGCTTGCCGGCATCCTTATGAAGTGACATCGGCCGACCGGGGAGATACATCGTGGGCGAAGTCATTATCTCGAAGCACCCGCTCGTCCGGCACAAGCAGACGTTTCTGCGCTCGGTGCAGACGGACCCGCCGGCCTTCCGGGCCCTCGTCCGCGAACTGGCCCAACTCCTGTTCTTCGAGGCAGCGACCGACCTCCGGCTCGAAGAACACACTGTGCGGACGCCGCTCACCGACTACCCCGGCCAGATGATTGCCGAGCGGGTCGGCCTATTGCCCATCCTCCGGGCCGGGCTGGGCATGGCCGAGGCCGTGCTGGACCTGTTACCCGGCGCCCAAGTCTGGCACCTGGGGCTATACCGCGATCACGAGACGCTCCGGCCCGTCACTTATTACAACAAACTGCCCCCGGTGCCGACCATCGACCGGGCCGTCGTGCTCGACCCGATGCTCGCCTCCGGCGGGTCGGCGATCGCTGCGATCGAGATTCTCAAGAACTGGGGCATGAAGCGGATTCAGTTCCTCGGCCTGATTGCCGCCCCGGAGGGGGTCGAGGCTCTGCACACCGCCCACCCGGACGTGGCCATCTACCTGGCCGCGGTCGACGAATTCCTGAACGATCAATGCTACATCGTCCCGGGCCTGGGCGACGCCGGCGACCGGCAGTTCGGCACGGGCGGGTAGCCACACCAAGGAGACGCATTGTCATGCCAGTATTGCCAAACGGTCTGGACATCACCGACACGAAGGAGGGCACCGGCGACGAGGCGGTGGCCGGGAAGACCGTCGAGGTCCATTACGTCGGCACCTTTCCGGACGGGAAGAAGTTCGATTCCAGCCGGGATCGGGGCCGGCCGTTCTCGTTCCGCCTCGGGTCCGGGCAGGTGATTCAGGGATGGGATCAGGGCTTTGCCGGCATGAAGGTTGGCGGCATCCGCAAGCTGGTGATTCCGCCGGACCTCGGTTACGGGGCCCGCGGGGCGGGCAGCGCGATCCCGCCGAACGCCGTGCTGCACTTCGAAGTGGAATTGCTCAAAGTGTCGTAAAAACAAGAAAGCCCGCCGGTCTTGACCGGCGGGCTTCGTTGTTGGCAGGTATCAACCGGACTCAGTTCCGGCAGTTCGGGCAGGAGCTCTGCACCGGGTAGTAGAACGGCCGGCTGTTGTTCACGGCCGGGGCGGCGGGCTGATTGCCGACTTCCGTCGTGGTCACGGTGACGTTCGGCTCCGCGTAGCGGGTCAGAACGGTGGCCACCTGTTCAGAGCTGACCGACCCGGCATGGCGGTAGGCCTGCTTTTCGCCTGTCTTGTCGCTGATGACCAGGGTCGGGGTGCCGGTCGCTTCGAACTCACCGGCGAGCTTCTTGCCCGCTTCGGTATTGGCGTCGATGTAGACACACACGTAGGCGTTCCGCAGGACCTGAGCGGCATTCTCGCTCAGCGTGCCGGCGACGACACCTTCCCACCCGGCCGACCCATTGCCGATCACCACCGCGAGCGGCTTGTGATCGCGGGCGGCGACGACTTTGGCCTGCCGGTAGTCCGTCTGCCAGGTCGGCAGATTGGCGGCAGAGCTGTTTGCAGTCGTTGCCAGAGCCAGGCCCAAAACGATACTGTACATTCGATCCGTCCTCCATCCTCAGAGAAGTCACACTTTGGTGTGCATTGACCTGCCGGGCAATCAGGTCGCCATTGGGGCTGTATCGAATTGATAGGTGGTGCCCTAACGATAACAACCACTACGAACCACCCAATCGTCAACTTTCACTTACTCGTGAAACTTTGCGCGACCGGCAAATTCAGCGTAAATATCCTGATATCACAACATCTTGGCCGTCAGACATGAACTTCGGCCGACTGACTGAGGAGCGTAGGATACCGCAGGCGGATCGGTTCGACCACCCCCGCGAGGAACTCGTCGACCTGCTCCGGCGCCCGTCCGACGTAACGTCGCGGTTCGAGGACCGTGGCCAGGTCGATCATGGCAAAAGCCGGGTCGGCCGCGAGGCGATCGAGCAGGTTGTTCCGCTCGGCCCCCTGCTTCATTTCTGCCGTAACTTCATGCGAATACTGGCGGATGCGCTCGTGGAGTTCCTGCCGGTCGCCCCCGGCCGCGACGCCCGCCATCAGGATGTTCTCCGTCGCCATGAACGGCAGGGACCACGCCACATTCCGGGTGATCACGGCCGGGTTCACCTGCATCCCGGCCACCACATTGAGGACCAGCCGGAGTATGGCATCCGCGCCGAGGAAGGCCTGCGGGATTACCAGCCTTCGGATGGCCGAGTCGTCGAGTGTCCGCTCCAGCCACTGGGTGCCGGCCGTCTGGGCCGCCATTGCCGGTAGCCCCATGACGTACCGGGCGAGGCCGCAGACCCGCTCCGACCTCATCGGGTTCCGCTTGTATGCCATCGCCGACGAGCCGACCTGGCTCGTCTCAAACGGTTCGTCCCACTCCTGCTCGTGGGCCAATAGCCGCCAGTCGCTGGCCGTCTTACTGGCGGATTGGGCGATCCCGGAGACCGCATCGATCACGAAACTGTCGATTTTTCGAGTGTAAGTCTGCCCGCAGACAGGAATTACGCTGTCGAAACCCATCTTCCGTGCCACGAGCCGGTCCAGAGCGACGACCTTGGCGTGATCCCCGCGGAACAGCTCCAGGAAGCTGGCCTGGGTACCCGTCGTCCCTTTCGCGCCGCGGAATGGCATCGAGGCAATTCGGGATTCCACGTTCTCCAGATCGAGCACGAAGTCGTAGCTCCAGAGGCAGGCCCGCTTGCCGACGGTCGTCAACTGGGCCGGCTGGAAGTGGGTGTAGCCGAGGCACGCGAGGTCGCGGTGGGTACGGGCGAACTGTGCCAGCCCAGCAATCACGCCGACTAGGGCGTCGCGCAGCAGTCCGAGTGCCTCGCGCATCAGGATCAGGTCGGCATTGTCCGTGACGTAGCAACTGGTCGCCCCGAGGTGGACGATGTCGCGAACGCCCGGGGCGACCTCGCCCAGGGCGTGGATATGGGCCATCACATCGTGCCGGAGGCGATTCTCGTGCCCGGCCGCGGCGGCGAAGTCGATGTCGTCGAGATGCTGGCGAAGTTCTTCGATCTGGGCCGGGCGGATGCGCGGCAAGCCGTCAACCGCCGGGAGGCCAAGCTCCATTTGGGCCTCGGCGAGGGCGAGCCAGAGCCGGCGCCAGGTCGAGTGCTTCCGCTGTGGCCCCCAGAGTTCCGCCATCCGGCGGGAGGCGTACCGGGTGATCAGCGGGTTGTCGTAGGCGGTGTGATCGGTCATGGGGTCACTTTACACGGCGATTACGACCCGTGTACCCGTTACGACCGGTGCGGGGTGACGGGGAATGCCGATGGGAGCCCCAATCCGGCGGAACCGGGCCTCGACGCGGGACCGATAAGTCCGGAGAGATCGGAAGCCGGCGGTCGGAGGCGACCGCACCGTCGCAGGAGGATGACATGCGTCGCAGTCTGCTCGCGCTGGCCGCCGCCATGCTGGGCGTCACGATATTCAGTGGCCCGGCCGCGGCCCAGCAACCCCAGCCGCAGCTCCCGCGGTTTTACTACTACCCGTACTACTACTACCCGCACAGCTACTGGCCGACGAACAGTCCGCAGTGGCCGGAAGCGAGCGGATCGCCGTACCAGCGTCCGCCGGCCTACATGGCCTACCCGCCATTCCTTGAGAAGAAATGGCGCTACGACCTTTTCGAGTCGCACAAGTATTACCGCGGCAGCCACTTCTGGCTGGACCAGTTCTAGTCTTCCGGGTCGGGCCCACCGACCGAGATGACTTTTTTCCGCACCCATCGACCGGGTACAATCACGGGACCGCCGTGATGGGCCCCGGTCGATGCATTTTTGGTCCTTCTTCTCCTGGATGATCGTCGCGGCCTTGCTGGCCGTGGCGTCATCGCCTGCCCAGGAGCCGAGGCCGAGGCCGACCGACCCGATCCGGCTGCCTCCCGGCACGGTGATACTCGTCGTCCCCAATCCCAAAGACCTGCCGGCGAACATCGAAGGTGTCTTCCTGACGCCTGAAGAGTACCGCAAGTTACTGGAAGCTACAGAGAAAGCCAGGAGTGGTAGCCAGGTCGGCCCGCAGCCGCCCAGCGTCTGCCAGGTGAAGATTTCGCGAGTCGACACCGGCTCGGCTCGGGCGACGGTGCAATATCGGTTCCGCACGGATCAGCCGCGGGCAGTCGTCCTTCTCGGCTTGCAGAGGGCCCGCCCTATCAGCGCAACGCTGGCCGGGGCCGGTACGCCCGCACTGCTGCCGTCAACCCGCGACGACGGGTTGCAACTGGTGGTCGACAAACCCGGCGAACACGAGTTGACCGTCGAAGTCGATGTCCCGGTACGGCCTGCAGCTGGTCGCGGTCGGCAGTCGATCGAGTTCGGCCTTCCGGGCTCAGCCGTGTCGCTCCTCGAATCAGCCCGATTGCCCGCCGGCTCACTTCACGCTTCCGCCAATGGTCAGCTGATCCCCGTCGGGCTCGGAGAAAAGAGCGCAATGGCGCTCGGGCCAGCACGCATGCTCGATGTGACGTGGGACACGGCCCCGGTCGTCGTCGCGGGTGACCCACAGTGGACGGTCGAGTCGGCCGTCGAGACCCTGTTTGATGATGTGAGCCTGAAGACGACGGCTCGATTGCATGTTCGGATACTGCGAGGCAGCGTAGGGGAATTCCAGGTGTCCGCGCCGGCGACGACACGCATCGCCGTCGAGCCGGCCGACGCACAAATCCAAATTTTGCCGCCCGGTGATCCGCGGAAGTCGATCTGGACGATTCGGCGAACGCCGTCGGCACATGATCTAATCCTCAACCTGACGTTGCAGCAGGCAGTCGCCCGGCGGCCAATCGCGGTGCCGGGGTTCCCTGTTGTCGGGTCGCTCGGTCAGCGAGGGACTGTGACAATCTCTTACGCGACGAAGTACCGACCAAACATCGTCGCCCGGCCCGATCTCGTGCGGACCGAGAGCCCCGCGCCGACCGACGGAATGCGCCGGGATTCTTTCGCCTACTCCGCGACGCCCAGCAACGGAACCGTAATCGAATTCGATCCGCAACTCACGCGGACCGAACTCGACGCCACCGTCGCCCATCAATTGAACTTCACGGAGTCGGAGGTCAAGCTCACGAGCCGATGGGACCTCAAGCCGAATCAGCGCGGGACCGATCGTGTTGAATTCGAAGTCCCCGGCGTGTGGCACGATGTCCAGTTCAGCCCGATAGAGGTGATCGAATCCGTGGCCGCGGTTCGCGAAACTCCCGCCGGCAGGGTGTTGGGCGTGCGACTTCACGAATCGTCGCGCAAGCCGTTCTTTCTCGAACTGTCCGCCCGGTGTGGCCATCCGTCCACACTGCCTCTCCCCTGCGCCGTCGGGGTCAACGACCGGGGTGGATCGATTGCGGTCGCCGGCCCGCTTGGCGCGTTTCGCGGCACTGTCAACGACGGCGATTCAGACCGCCCACTGGATGTTCGAGGGAGTCAGTGGGTCGCCAGTACGGAGCGCGCGCCGCTTCGGCTCGAGTATTCGCGGAACTCGAATCAGGCGGTGTCCACGGCCCAACTGAATTTCGACATCACGCTCGGCGATCGGCAACTCCGCGCGCGACTCACCTTACGAATGCCCACGGGCGATCAGTCGATGGTACTCCGAGGCCCGGCCGAGTTGACTGGCCGGGTCCGCCTCGTCGATGGTGGCACGCTGACACCGATCGGCCCGGGCGAGTGGCAATGCCAAGCCGCCCCGGCATCGTCGGATTGCGTCATCGAGTACGCCGCCGCGTTCCCCGAGACAGGGTCGCTGACGGTACCGCTACTGTGGCCGGACGCGACAGTGCAGTGCGATTCGACCGTGCGTATCTGGAGTACGGCCGGCCGACGACCGGTCCTCGCCGAAGGCGCCTGGAGCGAAATCGTGCCCGGTGCGATTCCTGATTTCCCGATCTGGCCGGCACTGGCCGCCAGAACATTGGGCAACGGAGTTCCTCTTCGGCTCGAATTCCCCCGCCACGAACAAGAGCCGGCCGGTATTCTCGACCGCGGCTGGGTCGAGGCATGGGAAGACAACGACGGCTGGCAGGTGCGGGCGCAGTATCGTGTCCGCAACTGGCAGACCCGACCGGTCAATGTCCGCGTGCCCGCCAACTGGCGTGAGGTGGACGTGCGACTGGATGATCGGCTCGTCAACTCTCAGTCGTCCGGCATGTTCGCCGCCCCGGTGCCGGTCGATTCGGCAGGCCACGTGATTACCATTGCGGGCCGACTCCCGCCGAGCGTGTACGCCGGGATCACCGCCCCGGAGTTACTGAACATCGTCGGCAACCGTATCCGTTGGTCGATCACCCCGGCGGCTGGAAAGATCGTCCTCGATTGCACCGGCGGACTTGCGCCTGCTTCGCGATGGGGGTGGGCCAGTCCGTTGCTCGGCCCGTCACCGGAATGGACGACTCGGGATCTCGACCGGTGGGTGGGAGCGGACCGCATGACGGACGGCGGCAGTTCCGACAGCCTGACCGGGCTTTCGGAACTGTCGGCGAGTGTCGGCTGGGTGACCGTGCCGCGGTTCGTCATCAGCGTCATCGCGTCGCTGGCCGCGCTGGGTACGGGCCTGCTGCTGGTCGGCATGCCGTGGACCGCGCGGCGGGCCGGGTTACTTCTCCTCGCGGCGGCTGGGCTGGCGATTCTGGCGGCGGTTCGGCCCTGGCCGGCCGGCCAGGTGTTCGCGGCGGCCTCGCCGGGGCTCGTTGTACTCCCGGTGATCGTCTGGTTGACGCAGCGGTCACGAAGGCGGGTGTCGCCGGCACGCGTGTTCGCCCCGCCGACCGCGTCACGCAACCGCCGAAATTCGACGGCCGTCGCTACTCCCCGGGTGTCCGTATGACCTTCGACGTGATCGTGCTCGGCCTCGGTGCAATGGGGTCCGCGACTGCTTCCGTACTGGCACGCCGCGGCTTGCGGGTGCTGGGCCTCGACCGGCACGACCGCGGCCACACGCTTGGTAGCTCCCACGGCCACACCCGCATCATCCGGACGGCGTACTACGAGCACCCGGATTACGTCCCGCTGTGCCGGGCCGCGTTCGGACTATGGCACGATCTCGAACAACGGCGCGGCCAACACCTGCTCACCGCTTGCCCCTGCCTCAGCGTCGGCACACCCGACTCGGAACTGATCCGGGGAGTCCGCTCGGCCGCCGAAACTCATGGCCTGTCGCTGGAACTGCTCGACCCGGGTCAGCTGCGCAATCGGTATCCGCAATTCCGACTCGGTGACGACATGACGGGAGCTGTCGAGCAGGCGTCCGGCTTCCTGTACGTCGACGATTGCGTCCGGGCGCTCCAGGATGATGCGGCCCGACACGGCGCGGAACTCCGGTTTCATGAACCCGCGCTGGAGTGGAAGTCGCAGCCGGGCGGCATCGCGGTAAAGACGGCGTGGGAAAACCTTTCGGCGGGCGCACTGGTCGTCACTGCGGGACCGTGGGCCCGGCCCATCCTGGCAGATATGAATCTGCCGCTGACAGTGATGCGGCAGACGCCGCTCTGGTTCCGACCGCACCGGGCCGCCGACTTCCGCCGGGACAGGTTCCCGATCTTTCTCGTCGATCTCCCGGGCGGGGCTTTCTACGGGATACCGATGCTCGACAGCCGCGGCATCAAGGCAGCGCTGCACTATGCTGCACCGGAATTGGAGAATGCCGACGAGGTTTCCCGGGAAGTGACATTGGAAGACGAGCAACCCGTCCGCGCGTTTCTGCGCGAGTATCTGCCCAATGCGGCAGGCCCCTGCACTGATGGATCGACGTGTCTGTATACGTTGACACCCGACCGGCACTTCGTGGTCGATCGGCACCCGGGCCACGAGCGCGTCGCGATCGCGGCCGGGTTCTCGGGCCACGGATTCAAGTTCGCGCCGGTGATCGGGGAGGCCCTGGCCGACCTGGTGACGACTGGGCGGACGGAGTGGCCGATCGGCCTGTTCTCCGCCCGCCGATTCCAAACGATTTAAGCCGGCCCGCCGACAAACACACCGCCAAGGAACGTTGGATCGTAGGCCAGCGACCGCTCGATCTGGTGCAGGTCGGCGGCATCGCGGCACTCGACGAGTGGGGCGTCGCCCTTGCCGGCCGCGGTGATGAGGTCGGCCCGGCCGTCGCCGTCGAGATCCGCACAGCCGACGCGAACGCCGTTGGTCGTCGGGTTGCCCACCGGTCCGAAGGCGAAGAAGCTTTGCAGCAATGCGCCTTTGCCGCTGTAGACCTGGACGTGAGGGCCGCCGCCCGCGCCCGCGCCGGTCACGATGTCGGCCCGGCCGTCGCCGTCGCAATCTCCCGAGGCGACGTTGACGCCGCCGCGGAACGACGGGTCGTATGCGAAGAAGCTGACAACCGGGGAGCCCTGCGAATTGAACGCCTGGACATGCGGTCCGCCGCCGGGCCCGGCCCCGGTGATTACTTCCTCTTTGCCGTCGCCATCGAGATCGCCGGCCGCGACGCGGACGCCGCCGAGGAATGACGCGCTGTAGGCGAAGAACTCGCGGATGATGCTGTTGTCCGCGCCACTGAAGACGCGAACGTGGGGGCCGCCACCAGCGTCCGCACCGGTGATGATGTCGGCCTTGCCGTCGCCGTTAACATCGCCGGCCGCGACGAAGACACCACTTCGGAACGCCGAATCGTAAGCGAAAAACTCGCGGACGAGGCTACCGGTCACGCCGTCGAACACGCGGATGTGCGGGCCGCCGCCGGGCCCGGGCCCGGTGATGACGTCGGCAATGCCGTCGCCGGTGATGTCACCCTGAGCGACTCGCACGCCGCCGGTGAAGCCCGTGGAGTATGCGAAGAAGCTCTGAATGACGTTTCCCGCACCGTCCAACACGCGGACGTGGGGACCGCCGCCGGCGTCCGCTCCGGTCACGAACCGCTGGGTCGAAGGCTTGGCTCGAAGGAAGTGAGCAAAGGCGTTGTCGGCAATCGCGGTCCCCTGTGTGATCCCGGCCGTCTTGTCGAACGACCAGTGGATGCCAAGGTAGATCCGGCTCTGGCCATTCTCCTCGGCCGCCTGGCTCAGTGTCTCGAAGTGCCGCGCCCGGACCGGCCGCACGACGCCATTCATGTCGAAAGTCAAGCCATTGAATTCATCGGAGATGAAGGTAAACGGAACGTGATCGGTACCAAAGTAATTAGCGATCGTGCGGAATAATGCCGCACCGAATGTGGCATGGCCCGATACGTAGGCCGGGAACGGCGGCGTGAAGTTGGTCCCGTTGCCGTTGTTGGCCGGCGCACCGAGTGGGCTCCAGGTTGCATTGCCGACAGTGTTCGGGTTTCCATCGTTTGCCGCGTCGCGGATGGCCGTGACCGGCCGCCATAGGTTGTAGAAATACTTGGTTTCCCACCCGGCGATCCCGGCGTCGGCCATCGCCATGTTGATGAGTGCAAAGTAACGGGCGCCTTGCACGTCCGTGAGGCCCCGCTCCTGAGCGATCTGTGACGCAATCTGATTGTAGAGCCGCGGCGGGCTGCACAAGCCCGGCTGTCCGTCGTAACCCCAGTAGATGCCGATCTCGGTCTGTTCGGCATTGCGAATCGTCGGCGTGCCGATGCCGTCGCCACCGTAGGCCAGCACTTCGTTGTAGGCGGCCGTGTACTCCGGGCTATTCAGTGCGGGCGGCGCGGGGGATCGGAATTGGGTTCCACTGGTCATCGTGAACGGCGTCACGCCGCCCCAGTTGGGCGTGAGCGGTTGTTGCGTCGGGTGCAGCGGATCCACCGACCAGAAGCCGGGCTGATTGATGAACGTGTAGGGCGTGTTATTCGTGGAGCCGTCGCTGGCCCGGCTCGCCAGCACCTGTGCGGCAACGGTGTGCCCGACAGTCGCGCCTGCATTGGCCGCGGCGGCCGGCAACGCGGCCAGATCCGCAGCCAGAGCCGCGTCGAACCGCGACTGGAAAGCCGGGTACAGCGCGACCAGCGTGTCGTGAGCAGCGGCAGCAACGGCCGCGGGAATCGACGCGCCGGCCGGGGCTGCCACGCTGAATTTGTACGGCTGAAAATGCCCGTCGATGGAGTTGACCGCGTCGTACACGGCCGTCTGCACGATGGCGAGGGCACGCGATGTCTTGGTCGGCCCCGCCTGCGCGGCCGGACCGCCGATCGCGTGGTCGTCACGGGCCGCGTCGAGCGCGATCGTGTTCCAGCGGATCACGCTGGTCGATGGGACAGCCCGCTCTTCCAGCCGCATCAGTCCGAGCGTACGGAAATTGCTGCTACGACGACTCATGGGATCACCCTGGCCAACTGCCGATAGTGTGCGAAACGTGACGGGTACGCCAATTGTCCCTGACTCCGGCAAAATTGCAAGGAAAAAGCTCCCGAATAGGAAGAGTCGGCCCGGACCACCGAAACCGCCGGGGGAGATGCGGAGCACATTCCGGTCGGGAAAACTTGGCCGTCCGCGCCGGTCGTGACGCCAGGCGTACCGTTCCGTTGGGCATCACTAAAATCTCTTCTCGCCACGGGGAGACGGTGATTCATGTCAGAGCGGTCTTTGTTCGCAGAGCGGATCGGCGGGCACAAGTTTGGTCAGCCGGGGCAAACCTTCAAATTCACACTCATCGACGACGCCAAGCGGGCCTTCGCTACGAAGTACCCCGACATCAAGCTCATCGACATGGGCGTCGGCGAACCCGAGGAATTGCCGAGCGACAATATCATCGCGCGCCTCAGTGACGCGGTATGCGAGAGGGCCAATCGCATCTACCCGTGCAACGGCGTCATGCCGTTCCGCGAGGCGGCCGCGCGATACCTGAAGCGATTGCTCCGAAGCGACTTCGACCCGTCCACCGAGATCATGCACTGCATCGGTACGAAGACCGCCCTGGCTCAGATCCCGCTCGCCTTCTGCAATCCCGGCGACGCCGTCATCGCCACCGAACCCGGTTACCCCGTGCTGCCCAAGATGTGTTCATGGCTCGGCGCGGATGTCATCCAATTGCTTCTCCATCGCCGGCATGCCTTTTTGCCCGACCTCGCGGAATTGGAAGTGGTCATTCGCAACCGATCACCCAAACTGCTACTGCTCAACTACCCGAACAACCCGACCGGTGCGGTCGCGACCCGGGAGTTCATGACCCGGGTCGTCGAACTGGCCCACCGCTACCGCTTCGTCATCGTGCAGGACGCGGCCTATGCCGACTACGTATTCGACGGCGAATTCCACTCACCGTTGACAGTGCCCGGCGGCAGAGACGTGTGTCTGGAGTTGTACTCCCTGTCGAAGAGCTACAACATGCAGGGCTATCGCCTCGGGTTCGTGGCCGGAGGAGCCCCGCTCGTGAAGGCCTTTGCCCTCGTCAAAGACAATACCGACAACGGCCAGTTCATCGCGATCCAGATGGCCGGGATCGAGGCGCTCGACAAATCCCGCGGCCTGCTTGAGGCTAATCGGGCGCGGTACCGGCGGCGACTCGAGCGAACGGCAGCAATTCTCACTACCGCGGGCATCCCCTGCCAAGCTTCGCCGAGCACGTTTTACCTTTACGTCCCGGTGCCGGAGGTGTTTCAGGGCCGGAGGTATCCGACGGCTCAGGCGATGGCCGACGATCTGATCACGCGATTCGGACTCGTCACCGTCCCCTGGGATGAGGCCGGCCCGCACCTGCGATTCTCAATGACGTTTGAAGTGGGAACTCGCGACTTCGCCGACGAGGACGCCGTGTTTGCCGCGCTGGAATCACGACTCGTTCACGGCAAGCTGTAGCGGGCGCCTTAAACGGAAAGCAGTTCCTTCAGCCGTGCGATCGTGGCATCGCCGGCGCGGAGCAAGGGCATCCGCACGGCCGGCGACGCAATCACACCTTGGAGCCACAGCGCGGCCTTCGCCGGCCCGGGGTTCGATTCCAGGAACAGCGCACGGATCAGCGGCAGGAGTTCCAGTTGAAGTCGCCGGGCCTTCGGGATGTCGCCGGCCAGGGCCGCATCGGTCAGGGCGACAAACCGGTCCGGTGCGACATTGGCCGACGCGGAGATCGTCCCGAAGCCGCCGCAACTCATGATCGGCCAGACCAGTGAGTCTTCCCCCGATAGCACGCGCAGACCGGGTGGCGCAACGGCCAGCAGGTCGAGCACGGAATCGAGTGAGCCGGTGGAGTCCTTTGCCCCGATCACGAACCCGGCTTCCGCCATGCGGGCGATCGTGGCCGGGCTCATGCCCACGGCTGATCGGCCGGGGATGTTGTAAGCGATGATCGGCAGTCCCGTAGCCTCGGCCACCGCCCGAGTGTGCCGAAAGATCCCCTCTTGCGACGGCTTGTTGTACGGCGGGGCGGCCATCAGCAGCGCGTCGGCCCCCGCGCCTCGGGCGATCCGCCCGGCATCGACGGCACACGCCGTGGAGCTGAGCGACAGCCCCGCGATGATCGGCACCCTCCCGGCAACACGGTCTTTCACCAGCCCGATGGCCCGTTCATATTCGGCGAGCGAGAGGCAGCACGCCTCGCCGGTCGAGCCGCATACGACCAGACCGCTGACTTTGGCCTGAATCTGTTGATCGATCAGCCGGTGAAACGACGCTTCGTCGATGTGTTCGGCCGAATCGTCGAACGGCGTCACGAGGGCCGTGCACGTGCCCCGAAGTTGTTCAGCATTCAATGACATGAAATCACGAAACCCGAGTATCCTTCTCGATTCAACGACGCGAACGACCCAGTTCACCTGCCGCCGGCTTTGCGGCGTTCAGGTGCAGCGCCTGGTTCGGCCTGTCGTGCGCCACGCTGCCACGTTCTGCCCGAACTCCACCAGCGGCGACCGCTTGGTGCACTCCAGTGTCTCGTTGAAGCTGTACGTCACGTACTGCCAGTCCGGTTCGCAGAACAGCAGGTAGTACCCGTCCACCCCTTCCGCGGTGCAGATCGCTAGGTTTTGAACCGGACGCATTGACGATCGGCCATCGGGCGGCGGGACATACCCGGTCGGGAGAATCGGCTGCGCGAAGAAGCCGTACTCCACGACGCGGAACCTGTCGATCCGTTCCGGCGGCTCCACCACGAAACCCTCTTCCGCCGAACATTGTCTTATTGACCGGAGTCAAGTCGCGCTAGCCGACGCGCCAGTCGGTCGTGCCGCCCGGCCGGTCTTCGAGCGTGACTTTCAACTCGGTGAGACGCTTACGGATCGTGTCGGCCGTCGCGAAGTTCTTCGACGCCCGCGCCTCGGCGCGGAGATCGATAATCAGCTTCATTAGTCCACCGACTAAGGCGTCGTCTGCCCGGGCGGCCACCGGAGCCCAAAACAGGCCCAGAAGGTTTGACAACTCGCGCATGACGCCGACAGCCGCGAGAAACTCGGCCGGCGGGTCCTTCTCCAGCTTTCGCTCGTCGGCGTACTTGTTCAACGCAGTCAGCAGTTCAAATAGCACACCGACTGCGCCACCCGTGTTGAAGTCGTCGTCGAGGCATTCCAGAAACTTGTCCTTGAGGCCGGCCACGAATGCCGGCGCGGTCACCGGCGCGGTCGGCAGCGCATGAAAGCTCTGGCCTGACATCCGCTCGAACCGCTCGAAGAACCGGTAGAAGCTCTGGAGCGACCTCCCCACCTCGGCCAGGCGGTCGTCGGAGTACTCGATCGGGCTGCGGTAATGCGTGCCGAGCAGAAGGAATCGGACCGTCTCCGGGTTGTGCTTCTGCAGCAGGTCCGCGATGTTGACGACGTTTCCGACCGACCCGGCCATCTTGCCGCCGCCCATACGCAGCAGGCCGTTGTGCATCCAGACCCGGGCGAATTCCTGATCGTTGGCCGACTCGCTCTGGGCGAGTTCGTTCTCGTGGTGGGGGAACTGGAGGTCGAGCCCGCCGCCGTGGATGTCGATCGTCTTGCCGAGCGCGGCCGCACTCATCACGCTGCACTCGATGTGCCAGCCCGGCCGGCCGGGGCCCCACGGGCTTTCCCAGACCACGTCCTTCGGCTCGCCCGGCTTCGCGCCTTTCCACAGTGCGAAGTCGCCCGGGTTCTTCTTGCGATCGCTGACTTCGATGCGGGCCCCGGCTTCGAGTTGTTCCGGGTCGCGATTGCAAAGTTTGCCGTAGTCGGCATCCTTCGACACGTCGAAGTACACGTCGCCCCCGGCCGGGTAGGCGTAGCCCTTCCCGATCAGTTGGCCGATCATCGCGATCATGCCGGCAATGTGTTCGGTCGCTTTTGGCATCTGGTTGATGCCGGTGACGTTCAGCTTCCTCAGGCAGTCTTCGTAATCGCGGGTCATCTGGGCCGCGAGGGCTGGGACTGTCGTGCCCAACTCCGCCGCCCGCTTGATGAGCTTGTCGTCGACGTCGGTGATGTTGACGACCCAATCGACGGTGTAGCCGCGATAGGTGAGGAACCGCTTCACCGTGTCGAAGATGACCGGGCCGACCATGTGCCCGATGTGCGACGGCTTGTACACCGTGGGGCCGCAGACGTACATGGTGACCCGTTCGCCGGGCTGCTTGTGAAACGCCTGCTTTTCGCGGGTGAGCGTGTTGTAGACCTTGATAGCCATGTCCCGTCCTGCGATTACTGATTCGACTCGATGAGTACCACCGCGTGGCAGCCGATCGCCTCGCCCCGGCCGATATGGCCGACGCGCTCGCCCGTCTTGGCCTTCACGTTGACCGCGGTAGGCTCGACACCGAGCAGCCGGGCCAGGTTGGCGACCATCGCCGGCTTGTGGACCGAGAGCTTCGGCTCCTGGGCGAAGACGGTCACGTCGACGTTGCCGACATGCCAGCCGTGCCCGGCGAGTTTCGCCAACGCGGCCGCAAGAAACAAGGCCGAGTCGGCCCCCTTCCACTGAGGGTCGGTATCTGGAAAGTGTTCGCCGATGTCCCCCAGGCCGGCCGCCCCGAGGATCGCATCCGTCACTGCATGCAGCACAACGTCCGCGTCGGAGTGCCCGGCCAGCCCGCGCGGGTACTCGATGCGCACGCCGGCGAGGATGAGCGGCCTGCCCGCTTCCAGGCGGTGGGTGTCGTGCCCCGAGCCGACTCGCCAGCGGCTCATATGTACCCCCCGGAGCCGAAAGCGTGGTTCTCGTAGAGCATGTAGTCCTTGATGAAGCTCAGGTTAATTTCACCAGTCGGGCCGTTGCGCTGCTTGGCCACGATCAGCTCCATCAGGTTGTCTTCCGCGCCGCCGTCGTGCTTGGCGGGGCGGTGGAGCATGAACACGGTGTCGGCATCCTGCTCGAGGCTGCCCGATTCGCGGAGGTCGGCGAGCCGGGGCCGGTGGTCCTGCCGGTCTTCGCTCGACCGGTTCACCTGGGCCAGCGCCATCACCGGGATCTTGAGTTCGCGGGCGAGGAACTTGAGCCGCCGGGAGATCTGCGCCACCTGCTCCTGCCGGCTGTCCCGCTTGTTTTCCGGATCGATGAGCTGGAGGTAATCAATGACCACGAGCGCGATCTGCTCCCGCTTCTTAAGCCGTCGGGCGTTGGCCGCGATGCGGAGCATGCCCTGCTGAGGCGTGTCGTCGATAAACAGCTTCGCAGGCCGCAACCGGTCGCCGGCCTCGATGAGCCGCTGCATGTCTTCGGACGACAGGAACCCCTTGCGAAGCTTATGGCTGTCGACCTTGGAATGGGCGATGAGCAGACGCTCGGCGATTTCCGTGCGCGACTGTTCGAGGCTGACGAAGAACACGGGGGCCGGCGGCACCGACGCCCGCCCGAGAATGACGTGCCGGATCAGGTTCAGCGCGAAGGCCGTCTTGCCGACCGAGGGCCGGGCCGCGAGTAGGATTAACTCGTTGTTGTGCAGGCCGGCCGTCAGTTCATCGAGGTCGGTGTAACCCGTCATCACCCCGGTATGGGCAAACTCCTTGTTGGCCCGGGCGTCGATGCGGTCGTACGCCTCCTTCATGGCCTCGTCGAGCGACGTCGTCTGGCCGATAACGCCGGACTGGGCGATGTCGAGAATCTTGCGCTCGGCCGTCTCGAGCATTTCCTCGGCCGCGCCGATGTTGTCGTACGCGTCGCGAAGGATCTCGTTGCCGGTGTGGATCAGGCTTCGGACGATCGCCTTGTCGCGGACGATGCGGGCATAATACTCGGCGTTGGCGGCGGTCGGCGCTGCGTCCCACAGTTCGGCGAGGTAGGCGGGGCCGCCCACATCGTCGATCTGCTTTTGGGCCATCAGGTACTCGGCCAGAACCACCAGATCAACGGGCATGCCGTCGTTGTGCAGCCTGGTGACGGCCTCGAAGACCTTCTGGTGGGCGTCGACGTAAAAGTTATCGCGATTGATGATGTTGATGACATCGCCGATCACGATGTTGTCGCGCAGCATACTGCCGATCACGCACCGCTCGGCCTCGCGACTCTGCGGCGGCAGACGCTCGACTCCGTCCATCGCCGGGGTTCCTCCAAAAAGCTGCCGTGAATCGGTCGCTAAACGACAAGAAGAAGAGTCCGGAAACTCTTCTTCTTCGTGTTGATAATCTGTGGGCAGTCGCGCGGCGGCCTAGCGGCGGCCACCTTCGGCCGGCTTGACGACCAGCACCTTGACTTCGCTGGCGATGTCGTGGCCGAGGTTCAGGTTCACGGCATACAGACCGCACTCCTTGATGAGTGCTTCCGTCTTGACCATGTCCGGCTCGACCTGGAGGTTGCGGGCCTTGAGGGCCTTCGAGATTTCCAGAGGCCCGACCGAGCCGAACAGATGCCCTTCCTCGTTGGCGTTCGCCTCGATGGTGATGTTCACCCGCTGGATTTGTTCGGCGAGCACCTTCAGGTCGGCGATGCGGGCCTCGCGGGCCTGCTGCACGCGGACCTTGTACCGCTCGATCAGCTTCAGGTTGTGGGCCGACGGGTTGGTCGCCAGGCTGTACGGCAACAGATAGTTGCGGGCGTAGCCGGGGCGGACTTCGACCACATCGCCGGACCGGCCGAGGTGCGTGACGTCTTCGACGAGCACCACGAGCTGGCCGCCGTGCTTGCCCTTGAGGATCTGGTTACGCTTCTTGACCTTCGGCTGCGGCTTGGTCTTGGCTTCGACCTTCGGGGCCGCGGATTTGGTCTTTGCTTTCGCCATGGGAAACGGTCCTGAGGCGGTTCACGCCAGGGGATCAGAACGGGATACTCTCTTCGGCCGGGCCGCCGGCCGCGGGCGACGGCGCCGACCCGAAGTCGTCTCCGCCGTGACTGTCATTGTATGAATCGCCGGGTGCGCTG
>JAIBBI010000033.1 GCA_019694755.1 Gemmataceae bacterium | reverse complement strand
CCGAAGACGTGGCGGACGGTGGCCGGCGCGAGTTCGCCGGCCGGCTCGATGGCGGGCAGGCCGGCCGCGAGCGCGGCCAGGCGGGCCCGACCCGCGGCCAGCGCGGCCGACCAAGCGGGCTCCTCGCGCACCCGTCGCTCCACCTGCGCGTGGTCCGCCTCGCTCAGCAGGCCGTGCAGGTAATGATCGATGACCTCGGCGGTCGGGGAAGTCGGCAGCAGCATGGGTCTGGCTCGCAGGGCGAAGGGAATGGGGCGGGGCGACGGCGGCTCAGGCATTGAGATCGGGCAGACGCTCGCGGAGGACGGCCAGCGCGTGGCTCATGTGCGACCGCACGGTCGCCTCGGTGATGCCCACCGCCTCGGCGATCGCGGAATAGCTGAGACCTTCGCCGACTCGAAGGGCGACGACCGCCCGCTGGGCCGTGGGCAGGTTGTCGATCACCCGCGCGATCCGCGCGGAGGTCTCGGAGGCGACGGCGGCGAGCGGCGGGCCGTCGGCCGGGGGCGTGGGGAGTTCGGCAGGCAGATCAAGCATCGGCTTCGCGCTCCGAAAGGCCGCCCGCGCCGTGTTCATCGCGATGGCATACAGCCAGGGCTTGAACGGCCGGGGCCAGCGGTAGGTCCCGCGCTTCCGCCAGACGGCCAGGAACGTGTCCTGAAACAGGTCCTCGGCCCGGTGCCGGTCACCCGTCATGCGATGCAGAAACGTCACCAGCGGCCCGGCATACCGGCCGACAAGCGGCGCGAGGGACTCCCCCCGGCCGCCGGCGACCTGCGCCATCAGAAGTTCATCGGGCTCCGGAGCGTGCATCGCGGCCCTCGGGCGGTGGTTGCACTCTTAGCTATGCGCCGGGTCGGGAAAGTGTGGAAGAAAAATACGACGGGTGGCCGGCGGAGCCGGGTGCTCGGTACGGCGAGCGACGGGAGGTGGTGACCTTCCAGCCAGCAACCACCCGCGGTAACATGTTGTTGGTCACAAGAGAAACGAGATGAGCGAAACCCTAATCGTCCGTGGGCGTTACGCCGACCGGACATTCATTCCGGACGGCCCGCTCCCCGATGCCGCGGGATCGGCAGAACTGGTCATCTCTCCCGGTACCCCAAAGTCGGGCCGGTCCATCGCCGACGCGTTTGGCACCGCTAAGGTGCTGCGGAGCGGCGACGAGATTCTGGCCCAGGTACGGGCCGAGCGCGACGAATGGGGTGACCGCTGATTTACCTCGACGCCAATGTCGTGATCCGGTTGGTCGAGGGAGATGCGGTGACGCGCGCACCGTTGATCGCACGGCTGGCCTCGTCGCTGGGTGTGGCAGGATCGTTGGTCACGTCCCGGCTCACTCGGATGGAGTGTCGGTCCAAGCCTTTGCGGGCGGCCGATTCAGTCACGTTATCGCAGTTCGAAGTGTTCTTCTCCGGAGTCGAGATTGTACTTTTCGAGGTCAGCGCATCGGTCATCGAGCGGGCTACCGAGTTTCGCGCGAAGTACAGTTTGAAGTCGCCCGATGCCCTCCATTACGCAACGGCCGTGGAGGCCGGTGCCGAGGTATTCTTGACCGGCGACCGGGGTTTGGCGCGGTGTACGGAGTTGACGGTCGAGGTACTTTGATGACCGGCGAGCGTCGATGCGTCAGCACGACGTGGACGCGGTCCGCGGCATCGACGCCATCGCGCGGGACCACGTCGGCCTGACGGCACGACGCTCGCCAAATACGCTCGTGCCCGGCTCCGCCGGGTCACGGCATTCTTCGCGGCTCCGCCGCGCGGAGACAGGCTACGGACAATCCACTCGTCCCCACCATCACGCTCGTCGGTCTTCGCGCGGCGTGTTGCCGTCAGCGGCAGGAGCCGCGAAGACGGCGTTCCCCGGCGGAGTCGGTGAACGAGGAAAGGAACCCGCAGCCCCCTCACTTGATGTACTCGTACAGCGCCTGGGTGATGTGGGCCGCGCCGTCGGTGACGCCGACCCAGCCGCGGTTTTGCCAGCCGGCGATCGCGGCTTCGACCTGGGCCACCGTGAACTCCTGACCATTCTCTTTCAGTCGGGCGACCAGTTCGGCCGGCGTGCCTCCGCCGTGCTGGATCAACTCGCTCA
Source organism: Gemmataceae bacterium (assembly GCA_019694755.1). GTDB lineage: Bacteria > Planctomycetota > Planctomycetia > Gemmatales > Gemmataceae > JAIBBI01. The sequence continues at coordinate 37,680 of JAIBBI010000033.1, read as the reverse complement.
TCACGCTGTTCTCGATCGCATCGTTGGAAAACGGTCGGCCGTAGGGCGCGCTGCGCCCGACAAAAACCTCCATCCGTCCGTCGCCCCCGGCCGCCAGATAAAGGTACGACGTGTCGACCTTAAATCGCGGCAGTACCCACGGTGCGATGAGCACGACGAGGACCAGCAACAGCGCCAACTGCATCAATCGTCGCCAACCCAGCACGTCCCGATCCTCACCCTGGATGACTGCTGCGATTTTCCCGCGCCGGCAACCCGGCGTCAACCGGCCACCCGCCCGGTTGTGCGATGGGCGTGTGTTGTGATAAACTTCGCTTCGGAGCCGGCCGCCCGGCTTTCCCCGCCAAATCGCCCTGTCCTGCCACTGACACCGCCGGCCACTCGCGCGCCGGCTCCGGATCATCGACATGCGGATTCTGGCATTCCTCACGTTCGTCCTCGCGCTGGCCGGCCCGGCCCGCGCCGAGGACTTTGCCGTGTACGAGAAAGACGTGCTGCCGCTCCTGAAGCAGCACTGCTACAAGTGCCACGGCGACGGCAAGATCAAGGCCGGCCTCCGGCTCACCGGGCGGGACGCGCTCCGCAAAGGCGGCGATAGCGGCCCGGCCATTGACGAGAAAAACCCGGCGAAGAGCCTGCTGCTCAAGGCAATCAACTACAAGGACGGCCTCGAAATGCCGCCCACGGGCAAGCTGCCCGCGAAAGACATCGAGACGATCACGAAATGGGTACAGGCCGGCGCTGCCATGCCGGCCGCGGCCGCCGCCGCCGCGGACCCGCACGCGGCCCCGAAGTCGGACGGCAAGGACTACTGGGCCTATCAGCCGGTCCGCCCGGTCGCGCCGCCGAAGGTCGCCAAGGCCGACTGGGTGCGGAACCCGATCGATGCGTTCATATTGGCGAAGCTGGAAGGGAAGGGGCTCGCGCCGAACCCGCCGGCCGATCCGGCCGCACTCGTCCGCCGGCTCAGCTACGACCTGACGGGCCTGCCGCCGACGCCGGCCGAGGTCGATGCGTTTGTCGCGGCGCACAAGGCCGACGCCCGGGCCGCGACGGCCGCACTGGTCGATCGCCTGCTGGCCAGCCCGCACTACGGTGAGAAGTGGGGCCGGCATTGGCTCGACGTGGTCCGCTTTGCGGAGACCAACGGCTACGAGCGTGACGGCGAGAAGCCGAACGCCTGGCGTTACCGCGACTACGTCATTCGCAGCTTCAACGCCGACAAGCCGTACGATCAGTTCGTACGCGAGCAACTCGCCGGTGACGAAATGCCGGGCAGCGACCCCGACCCGATCATCGCGACGGGCTTCTATCGGCTCGGCCTGTGGGACGATGAGCCGGCCGACCCGCTGCAGGCGCTGTTCGACGGCTACGACGACTATGTGACGACGACCGGCCAGGCGTTCCTCGGCATGACGGTGAACTGCTGCCGGTGCCACGACCACAAGATCGACCCGCTCCCGCAAGCCGACTACTACCGACTCGCGGCGTTCTTCCGCGACATCCGCCCGTTCAGCGACAGCCGCGATGTGCGCTCGAAGTTCAACCTCACCGACATCTCGCCGCCGGAACAGAAGCGGGTCTACGAGGCCGAGTTGACCGAACGCCAGCGCCGCAAGGAAGCGCTCAAGGCGGAGATGAAGCCGATCGAGGACGCGGCCATCGCGCAGATGCCGCCCGAGGATCAGCTCAAGGTGCAGGACGGCAAGCGCGACGAAGTCGTGCGGAAGATCGGCAAGTTCCTCCCTGAAGTGGAGAAGCCGCGCTACACGAAGTTGAAGGCCGAGTTCGACGCGCTGGCGAAGAAGCCGATGCCGGCCCGCGAGATGGCGCTGTCGGTGAATAACTGCGACGCCCGGCCCAAGCCGATGCACGTGATGATCCGCGGCAACCCGCACGCCCGCGGCGCGGAAGTCGTGCCGGGCTTCCCCAAGGTGTTCTCCACACCCGACCCGGTCATCCCGACGCCCGGGCCGGACGCGAAGACGAGCGGCCGGCGGACGGTGCTGGCGCGCTGGATCACCGAGCCGACCAACCCGATGACCGCGCGGGTGATGGTCAACCGTGTGTGGGGCTGGCACTTCGGCCGGGGCATCGTCGGCACGCCGAGCGACTTCGGGAAGTTCGGCGAAGCGCCGACCCACCCGGAACTGCTCGACTGGCTGGCCGGCGAGTTCGTCCGCAACGGCTGGTCGGTGAAGCAACTCCACCGGACCATTCTGCTCTCAAACACATACCTGCAAAGCGCGCGGGCCAACCCGGCTGCCGCGAAGGTCGACCCGGCCAACCATCTGCTGGCCCGCTTCCCGATGCGGCGCCTGCTCGCCGAGGAAGTCCGCGACTCCATTCTTGAAGTCGGCGGAAAACTCAACCGCGCGACCTACGGCAAGAGCATCTACCCGCCGATCCCGAAGGAAGTGCTGGCCGGGCAGTCAGTGCCCGGCGAAGGCTGGCACACGTCGCCGCCCGAGCAGGCCAACCGGCGGAGTGTGTACGTCTTCGTGAAGCGTTCGCTGCAACTGCCGATCCTGGCGACGCACGACCAGGCGGATACGGACGGCAGTTGTCCGGTGCGCTACACGACAACGGTGCCGACCCAGGCGCTGGGCATGCTCAACGGCGCGTTCCTGCAGGAGTCGGCTGCCGCCCTGATGGCCCGGCTGGAGAAGGAACACGCCGGCGACCGGGCCGCGCAGGTCCGCGCCGCGATCCGCCTGACCACCGGCCGTGCGCCCGCCAACGAGGAGGTCGCCGCCGACCTGAAGTTCATCGACCGGCTGAAGTCCGAGCGGTCGCTGAGCCCCGAGGCGGCCATGAAGCAATACTGTCTGCTCGCGCTGAACGCCAACGAGTTCGTCTACCTGGATTGAGGGCCGCCATGACCACCGATTCGCAATTCTGCCGGCGAACGCGGCGCGAGATGCTCTGGGACACCGGGGCCGGCTTCGGTGCGGTCGCGCTCAGCGGCCTGCTCGGTGACGCGCACTTCGCCCGGGCCGACGAGTTCAAGAACCCGCTGGCCGCGAAGCCGCCCATGATGCCGGGCAAGGCCAAGGCGGTGATCTTCCTGTTCATGTACGGCGGGCCCAGCCACGTCGACACGTTCGATTACAAGCCCGACCTGTACCCGCTCGACGGTAAGACGATCCCCGTGAAGACGTTCGGCCGGGGCGGGCACCGCAACGAGGGCCGGGTCGTCGGGCCCAAGTGGAAGTTCAAGCAGTACGGCCAGTGCGGCAAATGGGTCAGCGACCTGTTCCCGAACATCGGCGGCTGCGTCGACGACATCGCCTTCGTCCACTCGATGTATGCCGAGTCGCCGATCCACGGCTCGGCCATGCTCATGATGAACGCGGGCCGGATTCTCTCGGGCCACCCGTGCCTCGGCTCGTGGGTCACGTACGGGCTGGGTTCCGTGAACGAAAACCTGCCGGGCTTCGTGGTGATGCACGACAAGTCGGGCGGGCCGATCAGCGGGCCGAAGAACTGGTCGAGCGGCTACATGCCTGCCACGTACCAGGGCGTGGTGCTGAAGACCGACGGGCCGCCGATCCTCGACCTCGCGCTGCCGTCGGGCACCTCGCGCGAGACGCAGCGGGCGATGCTCGACCGCCTGCGCGAGAAGAACGAGGCCCACCGTGCCGACCGCGCCGACAACAGCGAACTGGCCGCCCGCATCGCCAGCTTCGAGCTGGCGTACAAGATGCAGCAGCACGCTCCCGAGGCGGTCGACTTCGGGCAGGAGAACGACGAGACGAAGTCGCTGTACGGCATCGACGCGCCGAAGACCGCGGACTTCGGCCGGAAGTGCCTTCTGGCCCGCCGACTCGTCGAGCGCGGCGTGCGGTTCATCCAGATCTACTCGGGCGGCAATCACAACGACTTCAATTGGGACGCCCACACCGACATCGAGAAGAACCACAACCTCCATGCCGGCGCGACCGACAAGCCGATCGCCGGGCTGCTCCAGGACCTGAAGCGGCGCGGCCTGCTCGACAGCACGCTGGTGGTCTGGGGCGGCGAGTTCGGCCGGCAGCCTACCGCCGAGTACGCCACCGGCACCGGCCGGGATCACAACGCCTACGGCTTCACCATGTGGATGGCCGGCGGCGGCATCAAGGGCGGCGTCAGCGTCGGCAAGACCGACGAACTCGGTTCGAATGCCGTCGAGAACCGCTGCCACGTCAAGCAACTCCACGCCACCATCCTGCATCAGCTCGGCCTCGACCCGAACCGGCTCACCTACTTCTACGGCGGCCTCGACATGAAGCTCGTCGGCGTCGAAGGGGCCGACCCGATCCGCCAGGTCATCGCGTAACCTCCCGGGGACACACCATGAGGCTGCTGTCAGTCCTGCTCGTACTTGCGTGCGCCCCGGCCGGCATGGCCCAGACCCCGTCGCTGTGGGCCCAGCGGGCGAAAGTTGCGCAGGCGTCGGCCGAGGAACGTCAGGCGATTGCAGAAGCGTGGACGAAGTCATTCGGCGCGGGTGCGCTCGCCGCCGGCACGGCAAAGCCCAAGGTCGACGGCCTGCTTGGCCTCTGGGCCGCAAGCGGACCGGAGCCGTGCGCCGTCGGCGAGTACGATGCGAATGACCGGCTGATCCGCCGCCAGCCGATGCAGCGACTCACCGAAGGCTCCCCGCTCCAGTATGTGTTCGTCGATCTGACGAACTTTACCGATCACCGTTATGCCATCGAAGTGCGCTCGGGGGACACGTGGGCGGTGAAGTTGCGATCGCCGCTGCGGGTCGAGTACTTCCCCGCGCACCCGGACGGGTTGGTCTACCCCGGCGTGCCCGTCGGCACGGTGGTGAAACAGCCGACGTGGAAGAGCACGATCTTCGCCGGCACCGAGCGCGACTGGTGGGTGTACACGCCGGCCCAGTATTCGAAAGACCGGCCCGCATGCGTGATGATCTTCCAGGACGGCGAAGGCTACATGAAGTGGGTCGCCCCGATGTTCGACAACCTGATCCATCGTGGCGAAATGCCGGTGACGATCGGCATCTTCATCAGCCCGGGCGTGATCCCGAAGCCGGGCGGTCAGCCGGTCCGGAACCGCTCGGTCGAGTACGACACGCTTTCCGATGCGTACGCCCGATTCCTGCGCGACGAGATCCTGCCGGAGGTGGGAAAGTCACTGAGTCTGCGGAGCGATGCGGCGGCCCGGGCGATCGCGGGCCGGTCGTCGGGCGGCATCTGCGCCTTCACGGCCGCGTGGGAAATGCCCGATCAATTCGGTAAGGTCTGCTCGACGATCGGGAGTTTCACGAACATCCGCGGTGGCGACGTCTACCCGGGCCGGATCCGCAAAACGTTGGCCAAGCCGATCCGTGTGTTCCTGCAGGACGGGTCGAACGACCTCGACAACGAGCACGGCAACTGGTTCCTCGCCAACCAGCAGATGGCCAGGGCCCTCGCGTTCAAAGGCTACGACTACAAGTTCGTGACCGGCGAAGGCTTCCACTCCGCCCGGCACGAACAGGCGATCTTCCCGGACGCGTTGCGCTGGCTCTGGCGCGATACAAACTCGCGCCCGTAGCGGCATTCGCCAGAATGCCGAAGTTGGCGTTAACCCATCGCGCGGGGAGGCCGAATTCTGGCGAATCCGGTTACGAGAACCGAATTCCATCATTTCCCCGCCGTGAACAGCCAGCGGAAGCCGACGCGGTCGCAGCACCACCAGATGGCCAGCGGGCCGAGGATGCCGACCAGCGTGCCGACGAACAGGTGTGTGGTCACATCGCTGACGCCCATGCTGACCAGCATCATCCGCGCGAACACGGTGAAGAAGTTGTGTGCGACGTAGATCTCGAGTGACCGCCTTCCGAGAAACTCCAGCCAGGGCGGCGCACCCCGGCGGTCGATCGCGATGCTCAGCTCCCACAGGCCCTGGATCCCCGTCAGCGCGAGCGCGAGATCGACCCAGCCCATCTCCGGCGCACAGCCGAACGCCAGCAGCATGGTTAAGGCCACGAAAAACACGAGGCTCCACGTGGCGCTGTCGGCCGCGGACTCTTCGCCCCGCCCCTCGGTGAGCGTGGCGACGGCATCGCCGAAGGCGAAGTACACCGCGAACTTCAGCACGTTGTGCCAGGCCCAGTACGTCGCGTGCGGAAAGTACGGCTCCAACACGTTGGACGATTCGACCGCCCACATCGTCAGGCATGTGATGTAGAAAACCAGCGGCCCGAACGGCCAGGGCCGGATCAGCATGTACAGCATCTGCACGATGAAGAGCACGAACAGAAACCAGTAGTTGCCCACCGGCGCGTACGCGATCCTGGCCCACATGTCCGGGCTGTACTTCGTGTTCCCGGCCGGGAGAACCATCAGCGTGACGAGGAAGATCACGCTCCAGAGCAGGTACGGGTAGGCGACCGTGCGGAGTTTATCGACGAAGAACCGGCCCGCGCCGCGGATCAGCGAGCGGGCCGCGAACAGCCCGGCCGCGAAGAAAAACGCGGGCATGTGGAACGAGTAGATCCAGTCGTCGACCGCGCCGCGCTCGAAGCCCGGGTCGAGGCCCGCCTTGTCGAGCCCCCGGCCGCAATGGGCGAACACCACCAGAATGATCGCGAGGCCGCGGAAGGTGTCGACCCAGCCGATCCGGTTGTCGTTCATGCGAACCTCGCTTCCGCCGTCCGTCCGTCTCCTGTATCATCGGCACCGGAGCCGCGAAGGAAAGCTGCCGATGCTCGATCCCGTGCGACAGGAAGTAGTGACGACGGCCCACACCGTGGTGGTGAAGGTGGGCACGAACGTGCTCACCGACAACGCCGGCCGGCTCGACCGCGACCGCGTCCGCAGCCTCGCGGAACAGGTGGTCCGACTGCAATCCTCGGGAAAGAAGGTCGCGCTGGTCAGCTCCGGGGCCATCGGCGCGGGCGTCGGCGAGTTGCAACTCCCCGGTCGACCGACCGATCTGCCCCGGCTCCAGGCTTGCGCCGCGGTGGGGCAGGGCGTGCTGATGCAGGCGTACCGCGAGGCGCTCGCGTCGCACGGCGTCCGCGCCGCGCAGATCCTCCTGACGGCCAGTGACTTCGACCACCGGGCCCGCTACCTCAACGCCCGCAACACCGTGCTCAGCCTGTTCGAGTGGGGCTGCCTGCCGATCATCAACGAAAACGACACCGTAAGCGTCGCCGAGATCCGCTTCGGCGATAACGACCACCTCGCCGCGATGGTCACGAATCTATTACGGGCCCCGCTGCTCGTGCTGCTCACCAACGTCGACGGGCTCTACTCCAACGACCCGAAGGTGGACCCGACGGCGCACCTGCTCGCGACCGTGCCGGCCATCGATGCGGAAGTCGCGGGGCTGGCGGCCGACACCAAGTCCGCGCTCGGAACCGGCGGGATGCGCTCCAAGCTGCGGGCGGCCCGGCTGGTCACCGCGTCGGGCGAAGCGGTCGTCATGGCCAACGGTTCGCTCGACCGCATCCTCGACCGAGTAATGTCGGCCGAACCCGTGGGCACGCTGTTCCTGCCGCACGGCTCGACCGTGCCGTCGTGGAAGCGCTGGGTGGGATACACCGCGCAGCCGAAGGGGAAGTTGTTCACCGACCCCGGGGCCCGCGTGGCCGTGGAGTCGAAGGGGAAGAGCCTGCTGCCGATCGGCGTCGTGCGTGTGACGGGCGACTTCCGCAAGGGTGACGTGGTGGCCGTGTGCGACGCGGCCGGCGGCGAATACGCCCGCGGTCTCTGCAACTACTCGGCCGACGACGCGGGCCGGCTGTGCGGCCTGCGCACCGATCAAATCGCCGAAGCGCTCGGGGCCGCCCCATACGAAGAACTGATCCACCGCGACAATCTGGTTGTCATCGGGTAGGGCCCTTGGGTTGTGTTCCCGAGCAGGTTGTTCGGGGAGTGAAATAGCTTTCATCTTTGACTGTCATCAAGCTCCCTTTCTGCCTCCAACGTCGGGCCCGGTGCTTCCTCAGTCTTGCCATCGTGATTGGCCGGCGGGTACAAACACAGAAGCAATTCGTTAGTCGACTTAGCGGTGTTACCATGTTTCGAATCGATGGTCGCAGTTTGTGTCGCTGGATGGGGACTGAATCGAGTGGCACCATGGTGCGCGGGGACTTGAGTTGTCGGCAATTGGAAGCCCGCGATGTCCCGGCAGTCCTGACAGTCAACAGTCTCGACGACAACATGGTCGGTTCGGGTAGTACGGGGTCTCTCCGTTACTGCATTGATCAGGCAAATCTCCCGGGTGACGATACCATCAACCTGTCCGTCAGCGGTACGATCACGCTGACGAGCGGAAAACTTTTTCTGTCCGACATCATCGGCAAGACGACGATCAACGGTCCGGGGGCCGGCCTGCTGACGATCGACGGCAACAACGCAAGCCGGGTGTTCTGGATCAACGGTGGTGTGGCGGTAGACATTTTCGGCCTGACAATCACCAACGGTAATGCAGGCACGGAAACCGGCGGGGGCATTTTCAGTTTCGGGAGTTTGTCGGTCAATAATGTCGTCATCTCCGGCAATGCGGCGCGAAAGGGCGGCGGCATCGACTGTGCGGTTGGATCCGTCACGGTCGTGAACTCGACCATCAGTGGCAACTTCGCAACACAATACGGCGGCGGACTTTCCAACTCCGCCAACAATACAACACTGTCGGTCACCAACTCGACGCTCAGCGGCAACACCGCGGGCATCGGCGGCGGCATTTACAGTTCCGGTTTGCTCTCGGTCACCAACTCAACGATCAGTGGCAACTCGGCGACCAACGGTTTCGGCGGGGGCGGTGGAGTTTACAATTTGTACGGTACTTCATCTTTCGTCAATTCCACGCTCAGCGGCAACTCGGCGGCAAATGGTGGTGGCGTCCGTAATTTCTATGGCACGCTCAATGTTCGGAACACAATCGTCGCAGGAAACACCGGCGGTGATGTTTCCGGAAGTTTGAGTTCCAACACGAGCAACCTGCTAAACATGTCAGCGGCCGCAGCCGGGCTGAGTACACTCGGCAATAATGGCGGACCGACCAAGACGATCCCGCTGCTGCCCGGCAGCCCGGCAATCAACACCGGTACCGCCGTCGGGGCGCCGCTGACCGACCAGCGCGGTCTGCCACGATTCGGCGCGGTGGACATCGGCGCATTTGAAGTCCAGCCTATTCCGGCCAGGGTTACAAGTATCACTATCAACGGCGGCGATTCCCAGCGATCACGGGTCACCAGCATCGCGGTGCATTTCGATCAGAATGTCGGCACGCCGCCAGCGTCGGCGTTTCAACTGAAGAACCAGTCGACCCTTCTGATTCCGACGCTGGCCGCCGGCGTGGACAACTCCGGTGCGACGACTGTTGTCAACCTGTCGTTCTCCGGCAACTCCGTGGAATCCACTTCGTTGGCCGATGGCCGGTACACGCTGACGATTGCGGCCGGCGCGATCAACGGTGGAAACTTCGACGGTAACGGCGACAGCATATCGGGTGACGACTATGTTCTGGTCGGCGACCCTGCCACGAACAAATTGTTCCGACTGTTCGGCGACGGCAACGGTGATGGTGTCGTCAACTCGACTGACTTTCTCGCATTCCGTCTCGCATTTCTCAGCTCGAGTCCGACGTTTGACTTTGACGGCGACGGCACCGTCGGAGCGAACGATCTGCTGGCTTTTCGGTTGCGATTCCTGCAGTCGGCGTGATTCCGAAATCGCAACGTATCGAAGGAAATGGAAAACAAGCCGATTCATTTACAGTGAATCGATGCCCGGGCGTTTCGGCGGCATCGGTTAGGTCAGCTCTTTCGTCGCACGTCGTAGCAGAGCAGCGTGTCCTGATCGCGGATCAGCAACCGCCCGGCCGAGATGACCGGGTGCGGCCAGCTCGGCTTGCCGCTCTGATCGGGCAGCGTGAATGTCGAAATCACCCGCAGTTCGCGCGGAGTGGCATCGAATAGAGCCATCAGGCCGTTCTGGTAACGGAAGTACAGCCGGCCGTCGGCGGCGAGGACCGCGGCGGAGCCGGTGCCCGGGCCGCGAGTCGGCCCCCACTTCGGCTTGCCGGTCAGGAACTCGACGCAGACGGGGTTGCCCTGGTTGTGCCCGTGGCCGAAGTACAAGTGCCCGTCGAGCAGCACCGCGCCGCCGTGATGATTCTGGAGTTCGCGGGACGCGCGCTTCCAGACGGGCGTGGCATCGATGCTGCCGTCAGGCTTGGCGGTCAGTTTGAGCAGTGCCGCGCCGCCATCGCTGTAGCCGGTGGTGACGAAGACGTGATCGTCGCGAACGATGGCCGTCGGAATGTTGGCCGTGGTGTTGGCGACGCCAGGGTATTCGAAGAGCAGTTTTCCCGAGTCGGCCGCCACGCCGACGAACCGGCTCTTCAGCCAGGTGGCGTAGTATTTCGTCTTGCCCACCTGGCCTTCGACGATGGAGGAGTAGCCCGCGCCGCCGCCCTCGGGCGCCTTGGCGGTCCAGACCGTCGAGCCGTCGGTGAGTTTGACCGCGGCGATCGCGGCTTCGGGTCCGCCGGGGGTGATGATGAGCTTGCCGTCGTCGATGTAGGGCGACTCGCTGAAGCCCCAGGTGGACATCATCCGCCCGGCGAATCGCGTCTTGTAGTTGAGCGACCAGACTTTCTTGCCCGTGGCGGCTTCGAAGCAGGCGAGGTCGCCCTGAATGCCGAGCGCATAGAGTTTGCCGTCGTGGAAGGCAGGGCTGCAGCGCGGGCCTTCGTAGCCGCCGCCGGCCCGAGCGGGCTTGGGCGCGACGGGGCTGACCCAAAGTTGGTTGCCGGTGGCGAGGTCGAGACACCAGACGACTTCGTCGTCGCCGCGGTTGCCCATGCCGTAGACCCGGCCGGCGACGACGGTGGGCGTGCTGTAACCCGCGCCCCGGCCTGTCGACTTCCACAGGAGCGGCGGGCCTTCCGCCGGCCATTCCTGGAGCAGTCCGGTTTCCCGGCAGATGCCGTCGCGGTGCGAGCCGCGCCACTGCGGCCAGTCGCGGGTCGAGTTGGCCGTCGTCGCCTCGTCGGGACCCGCGGCCACCGCGCACGCCAGCACCACAATGGTCGACCAGCCACCCATGTTCTGCTCCCTGCGCGGGCGACGGACCCGGAATTACTTCCGGCGGCCGGGCTTCTTCTTCGCCGGCTTGGCGGGTTTCTTCGGCGCGGGCTTCTTCGCGACGACCTTCTTCGCCGGCTTGGCGGGCTTCTTCGGGGCGGGCTTCTTGGCGGGCTTCGCCTTGGCCGGCTTCGCGGCTTTGGCGGCCGGGGCTACGGTGCGCGCCGCGGCCGGCATCTTATGATCTTCCTCGGGACATGCCGGGCAGCCATGCCCCGGAGGCATGACTGAAAAAGTTGCGGCATTCGAGGGGTTTGCCGGGTCGTCGCTGATCGGATCTGAGACTACGACCGTGATTCTCTCGCCCGGGCCAACGCCACACAGGCACATTTCCATCTGGTACCTGATGCCGCCCATGTGCACGAACTCGAGGGGTCGGCTCGGGTCATCGCAGTTGTGGGCGATGATCTTGTTGTTACCGATAGCCGTGAAGACCGGGTGCTTGTTCCCGGGATCAGCCAATTCGGAGTCGACGGTGATCCGATACCGGCAACTGGCCTCATCCACGGTCTCCCACCTGATAATCGTGATGAGTATTCTCTCTTTCGGAGGAGTCTGATTGTCTTCCGTCATTGCGAGTTCTCCGTTGTCAGGGGTGTGATAGTGACTCTTTCGACTTCGACCCGGCTGCGATCGACGAAGATGCCGACGGGTCCGGTCCGGTTCAAGGAGGGTTTGATCTCAGGGAGGATGCCGGCGATCTTCGCCGCGGCGAACTGATTATCGACCAGACTCCACTTCTCCGTTCCTATGACCTTATTGTTCACGCTGCCGGAGATCCCGGCGTCAGTGAAGGCGATCGACAGGTAAGTCCGGCGGTCCGGCGCTTCGACAAACGGCGGTGGAGGACCATTTGTGATGTAACTTCGCGTCATATTCTCCGAGCCGGGCGTAATCGCTTTGCAGCCGCACTCCTGAAAAGCATTCGGCCCGCCGACCTGCATGACGCTCGTCGTGAAGTAGGAATGGTACACCAGCTTGGCGTTCGTCCGCTTCCATCCCGCAAAAATTCCGAAGGAATCGTTGCCCGCCTGGTTGGACGAGATCCGGCGAAATGTCGCTTCGAGGCGGAACGATCCGTTGGTGCGGGGTAGCAGCGTCAGCAGTTCGTACCGCTGCGCGTCGAGGATCAGGAACCCGCTGCCCGCCCGTTCGAGGCGGGGCGGTCGGCCGATCGTTCGGGCCCAATCGTACCAGACCGGACCCCGGCGGTTGCCGATCAGTTCCACACTCGCGCCGCTGTCGAGTGAAGCCAGCTGGGTGTTCAGGCCTTCCGCGCTGGCCGATGCCGCATCGCTCCCCGCCAGTCCCTGTCCGAGAAACCCGATGGCGATGCTGCCGAGGAAGATCAGCACGAGAGTCGTATACGCGGCGGGCCAGCGGCGGACGCTCCGCCGAAATCGCTCGAACAGGCCCAGCCGGCGGACCGCCCAGGTGACTTCGCCGCGCTGCCAGGCTTCCAGATCGTCGGCCAGCGCGCCGGCCGACTGATACCGGGCGGCCGGGCTCTTCGCGAGGCACGCCAGTACGATCGCCTCGAGCGGTCGGTCGACTTCCGGCGCGAGCTTCGTCAACGCCGGCGGGTCGACCTTGCGGATGCGCTCGAGCGTGCCGTTGCGGGTCTCGGCGTCGAACGGCCGCTGTCCCGCGAGCAGCTCATACAGGATGACGCCGAGCGACCACACGTCCGAAGCCGGGCCGATCTCCTGTTTCGCGCCGACCGCCTGCTCGGGCGACATGTAGGGGAGCGTGCCCACGAGCGCGCCAGTCGCCGTCAGCGACTCGGTATCGACATCATCGAGCAGCTTGGCCAGGCCGAAGTCGGCGACCCGCGGCTCGCCATTCTCCATGAGGATGTTGCCCGGCTTCAGGTCGCGGTGCAGCACGCCGGCGCGGTCGGCCGCATCAACCCCCCGGCACACGCGGACCATCAGGCTCACGGCCGCGACCGGGTTGCGGTACTCATGGGTGTGATGGGCGAGCGTGTCGTCGGCCAGCGGCATGACCAAATACGGCCGGCCGTCGCTGTCCCCGGCCTCCAGCACCGGCATCACGTTCGGGTGCGCGAAGTCACCGACGTTCACCTCGCGGCGGAACCGCTCACGCAGGTCCGGCGTGGTCAGGAGGTCGCGGCGGATCGTCTTCACGGCCACCGCCCGGCCGGTCTTTCGCTCCCGGGCCTTGTACACCACTCCCATGCCGCCACTGGCGATCACGCTCTCGATGTCGAAGCCGCCGATGGTCGTAAGTTCGGGCGCGGGCCAGCCGCTGTCGATACCCACCGGGCCGACCGTCGTCAGGTTGCTGATTCCGGCTTCCGTCGGGAGTGATCGCTTTGGTCTCGACGCGGCCGTCTGCGAATTCGAGAACGGATTGAACATCGGGCGAACTCGTGGGGGTGGGAGAGTCCGCGGTCATTCTGGCCTTGCAGTCCGGCGACCGCAAGACCGCGCCAGCCAAAATTGTCAGTTTCCGCCCCGCAGGACCACACCGGGATTCACCGGGTACGGCATCGCCTGCCCGATGAGTGCGGCCATCACATTGGCGGAAGCTCGGGCCGCCATCGCCGTCCGGGCCACCACGGTCGCACTGCCCACGTGCGGTGCGACGACGATGTTCGGCTCCCGCAACAGCGGGCTTTCCGGGGCCGGCGGCTCCGGATCGGTTACGTCGATCCCCGCGGCGAAGATCCACCCGGCCCGGCACGCCTCGACCAGGGCGGCCTCGTCCACCAACGACCCGCGGGCGGCGTTGATCAGCACGGCCGTCGGCTTCATCCGCCGGAGTTGCTCCCGCCCGATCATCCCGCGGTTGGTCGCCGTCGCCGGGCAGTGCAGGCTCACGAAATCGCTTTCCGCCAGCAGCGTCGGCAGGTCCACGAACCGGGCGCCTAACTCGCGCTCGTCATCGGGCAGCGGGCGCGGGTTGTGGTACAGGATGTTCATTCCCCAGCCGCCCCGGCAACGGCGGGCGACGGCCGAGCCGATCCGCCCCAGCCCCACGATGCCCAGCGTCTTGCCCGCGAGTTCCTGCCCGAGGTAGCCCATCGGCTCCCAAGTCCGCCACCGGCCTGCCGCGACGTCTTCCAGTCCCGGGCGCAGGCAGCGGGCCGCCGCGAGCAGGAGCATCAGCGTGCAGTCGGCCGTCGCATCGGTGAGTACGTCGGGCGTGTTGCCGACGGCGATGCCGAGCCGGGTCGCGGCGGCCACGTCGATGTTGTTGAATCCCACGGCGAAGTTGGAGACGGCGCGGAGGTCGCCCGCGGATTCGAGTACCCCGGCGTCGACCGGGTCGGTGACCAGGCTGATGAGACCGGTCGCACCGCGCAGCCCGGCGATCAGTTCGTCGCGCGTCGGCGGCATGGGCGCGTCGCGGACGACGACCTCGGCCACCTTCCGCAATTCGGCCAGCCCCGCTTCGGGGATCGGGCGAGTGACGAACACGCGATCGGTCATCGGCTCACTCCGCGATCGGCGCGAGGATTTCGAGCAGGTCGATAGCCGGGCGGAAGTCGCAGTGGATGATGCCTAGCCGGCCGTAGGTCGGAGTCGGCGACTTGAGGCCGAACCAGCCGGTGAGCAGGGCGTCGGGCACGATCCGGAAAAATGCTGTCGGCTCGATCCGTCGCAGCACGTCGTTCTGGATCAGCACCCGGCCCAGCGGCGTCTTCTCCTCGACGATCGCCTGCCGGACAGTCTCGGTGCAGTAATCGAGGTGAATGCGGACCACGCCGAACTGCACGACCCGCCCGGTGACGGTGGTGAGCAGGATCTTGCGCGAATAGGTGTCGCCTTCCTTCCGGCGGTCGAGCACGTGGACGTTGACCGGCCCGCCGTAGTAGTCTTCGACGGTGACGGTCATGTGGTACGGGTGGACGAGCAGCCTGCGGTACGGTTCGGGTACCGCCTCGGGCGCGACGAACTCATGCTCGGGCAGGGGTTCGTCGGAGCCGAACAGCCGGTACAACTCGGGCAACTGCGGTCCGGGGGAAGATGTCACTTCAATTCTCGGCAGGAGGCGATACCCTGATTATCCCAGCCGGGAGTTAAAATGGCGACACCCCACCGGAGTCTGCGATGATCCCCGACGACACCCGCGCCGCCCTCCGTGCCGCCGCCCGGGCGGCCAGTGCCCACGCCTACTGCCCGTACAGCAAGTTCCGCGTCGGGGCGGCCGTGCTCGCCGGGTCGGGCAAGGTCTACTCCGGGTGCAACGTAGAGAACGCCTCGTTCGGACTGACGATCTGTGCCGAGCGGTCTGCGCTGGCCGCGGCGATCTCGGCTGGGGAGACGGAACTCGCGGCGGTGGCGATCTATACGCCGACCGGCATGCCGACGGCCCCCTGCGGTGCGTGCCGGCAGGCGCTCAACGAGTTCGGTCCGGGCATGGCGTGCGAGTGCACCTGCGACGGCCCCGCGTCGATCGACACGACGCTCGACATCCTGCTGCCGTCGTCGTTCGGCCCGCGGAACCTGCCGGCGATGTGATCAGATCTTCTGCAGGTCGTCGGTGCGCGGCAGGTCGTCGAGCGAGCGCACGCCGAATACTTCGAGGAACCGCGACGTGGTGTTGTAAGCCGGCCCCTCGACCCCCGGCACGTTGTCCTGAATCGAGACGAGCCCCAGCCGGACCAGTTGCCGGAGGATCGCCGCCGAGTCGGCCCCGCGCAGGGCGTCGACCTCGCCGCATGTGACGGGCTGCTTATACGCCACGGCCGCCAGCACGTCGAGTTGCGGCACGGTGAGTTTGGCGGCGCGGGGCCCGGCCGAGAGCCGCTCGCGCAGGGCGTCGAAGCCCGACTTGAGAGCGAAGACGTACCCCTCGGGCCGTGACTGGATGACGAACGGCCGGGCCTGCCGGCGGTACTGCCGGTTCAACTCGTCGATCGCCGCCTGGAATGCCGGCGCGTCCATCCCGCGGATGGTCTGCGCCGCCAGTTCGGCGGTGAGCGGCTGGCCTCCGGCGAAGAGTAGCGCCTCGATGATGCGCTCGGCCGGCGGCGGCGGACCCGCCTCGGCCATGTCGCCGGCCAGGCCCAGACCCCGGGTGTAGTTGTCGGCCGATGTCATTACGAGTGCGGCAGGTAGAAGATGCCGGTGATGAACGTCCCGATCCAGCACAGTGAAAACACCGCGGCCAGCGTGTAGTGCGTCCGCCGCCAGCGCGAGCGCCCGGTGACATACATCACCGGCAGCAGCACGGCCGCGGGAACCGAGAAGCACAAGTGGATCGCCATGATCCGCCGGGTGGCCGGGTCGAAGTACTTGAACATGTCCGGGTCGTACACGCGGATCAGGAACTCGAGACCGAACACGGCGACGAGCGTCAGGATCATGAACGCGAGGTTGATCTGGCCGTGCAGGCGATACCGCTTGCGGAGCAGGGCGACGAGCGACGCGATCCAGAGCACGGTCACGAGGCCGACGGCGGCCTTCAGGATCAGAATGATGTTGGGTCCGGTCAGCACGGCGGCACTCGTCTCCGGGTTGGCGGCGGGATGTCGTTTCCCTCCATACTAGGCCGCCTTGGCCTTGCGGACCGGCGGCTGGCTCTTCCACCGCCGGTGCAGCCAGAAATACTGCTCCGGATACCGCCGGACGATCCCCTCCAGCGCGCTCGTGTACCGCTGGGTGATCGCCTTGATCGCGTCCGGCCGGTCGGCGTACTCGTCGGGGTCGATGGCGTCGACCGCCTCGATCCGGTACTGCATCGGCTCGCCGACCTTCGGCACGCCGATCACCACGATCGGCACCCGGTACTCGATCGAGAGCAGGGCGACCGATTTGAACGTGCTCGCCGGCCGACCGAAGTAGTCGACGAACTGCCCGCGCGGCCCGGCATCCTGATCGGCCAGCGTGGCGATCACCGCGCCGGTCGCCAGCAACTCCTGCATGTGGTCGAAGTCGCCCTTCTTCGCCAGGATCTTCTGGCCCGTCTTCTGGCGGAACTGCTTCAGGAACCGCTCGAGGTGCGGGTTGTCCAGCACGCGGGCCACCGCAAACGTCTTGAAGCCGAGCAGGCCGAGGGCGAACCCGGCCATCTCCCAGTTGCCGAAGTGGCCCGTCACGATGAGCGCGGGCCGGCCCGAGGTCAGCGCGGTCAGCGTCTTGTCCGCGCCGACGAGCTCGATGTACCGCCGCCAGTTGTCGACGTGCAGCTTGCGCGGCAGCCAGGCGATCTCGATGACCAGTGTCAGGAAGTGCTGATAGACGCCGAGGACGATCCGACTCAGTGCGGCCTCGCTGTAACGGCCGGGGAACGCGTGGCGCAGATTGTCCTTGGCCACGTCGCGGTGCCGGCGGTCGATCCGGTACGCCAGGCGTGCCATGAGCCGGGCGAACGCCCGCCCGATGTCCTGCGGCACCGCCTGCACCAGCGTCACCGCCAGGCGCACGGCGAGGTACACGGCATAGTCGACGATCGGCCGGCGTTCCTTCGCCACGAGCGCACCCTCCTCGGTGCCGCATCGTAATCGCCGGGCCCGGGATCCGAAAGTCGAACCCCCTTAACCCTCGTTTTGCCGTCAAAATGGGCAATCTGGCGAAACCGTGACGGATGTGCGGTCGGCGGTTTCGGCGTGATCCTGTCGGTCGGTGCAATTGATCGCATCCGCTTCTCCGGTGCGCCGATTCTAACCCGGACAGCGGGATCGTCCCCGCACACGGAGGTGCGCGATGAGTTGGAAGCTTGCATGGGTCGGTGCGATCCTGTGTGTGACAGCGCCCGCGGTCCGGGCTCAGGAAAAGACGGTGATCCAGGGGACCAACGGCGGCCAGCCGATCGCCGGCTGCACCGGACCCGCGATCGTGCCGTATTCGCACGGCTGCCAGGACCAGAAGTTCACGAACAACTGCCTCGGCCGGATCGGCGCGTGGCTCACCTACCGCCCGCTGTTTTCCGGAACCCCGTGCGAGTGCGACGCCAAGGTCTGCTGCGCCCCCGCGGCCTACACGTTCTTCACGCCGAGCCGGTATGGCAAGTGCTACGAGCCGTACAAGTGCTCGTCGTGCGACAACAGTTGCGGCGCGGGCTGGCGCCTCCGCAACCTGTTCGGCGGCGGTAGCTGCGGCTCGTCGTCGTGCGAAAACCGCGGACCGACCACCATCTGCCTGACCCTGCCGAAGATCTCCTTCTCCCGCGGCTGCGACAACGCTTGTGCCGCCCCCGCCTGCAAGCCGGCCGCCCCGTGTGCGACCGGCAAGTGTGCCCCGGCCGCCAACTGTGCCCCGTGCAAGGATCGCTGCCTGCCGCTGCCCCGGGCCATCCCCGACAACAGCAGTTGCGGCGTGTGCGGCCTCTTCGCCGGCCGGTTCAGCGGCTGCGGTTGTGGCGTCGGCTCGTGCGGCATCGGCTCGCGACTGTTGGGCCACAACGTCGGCAAGACCTGCTGCTCGACGCCTGCCGCCCAGAAGGTGGACCTCAACAACCTGCCGATCCTGCCGCCGCAAAACGTGCGGAGCTGCGACATCGGCCACCTCGCCGAGGCGAACCAGACGCCCGCCCCGCCCGCGGCCGAGATCCTGCCGCCGGCGAAGAAGCCCGAAGTGAAATAATCCGGGTCACGCATCACCCGGCCGCCGGCTTCGACCTTCCCGCGGGGAGGTCGGGGCCGGCGGTTTCCTTTTGCGCGCTCACACCATGCCGCGCAATGCGATCTCCAGATACTTGTTGAGCAGTCGCGGCGACAGGTCCGCGGGGGCGGCATCGATCACCATGCCGCCTCGGTGCCGGATCTGCTCCAGCACCTCGCGCCGGTCGCGCAGTAACTCCAGTGCGGCCGCGCGGCGGTAGCCGTCTTTCGCCGCGACCACCGGCCGCGTCGCCATCGTTCGCAGGAACCGGTCCTGCAGTGCGGCCAGCAGCACGACGTGCCGCCGGGCCGCCTGGCCCAGGTGCGTCACCATGTCGGCCGCCGTCGTCGCGTCCACGAAGTCGGTCAGCGTGACCACCAGCGACCGCTTCGGATGCCGGTTGGCCAGCAGTTGCAGGGCCCGGGCGTGGTCGCTTTCGCGGAAGTCGCCCTGCAGGTCGAAGAGCGCGTCGGCGATCAGCCGGCCCTGCGACCCGCCGTTGCGCGGCGCGAGCCAGAAGTGGACCTTGTCGGAGAACGCGCACACGCCCACGCGGTCGCCCCGCGACAGCGCGACGTGCGCGAGCAGGAGCGCGGCATTGATCGCGAGGTCGAGCTTGCTCGTGCCCTGTTCCTCCGCTGTCATCAGCCGGCCGGAATCGATCAGCACCAGCACCGTCTGATTCCGCTCGGCCCGCTCCTGGCGCAAGATCAGCCGGGCCCGCCGTGCGCTGGCCTTCCAGTCGATTTTCCGCGTGTCGTCGCCGAAGGCGTAATCGCGCAGCGACTCGAACTCGGCCGACGCGCCCAGCCGGCGGATGGTCCGCACGTCGGAATCGGTCCGGTCGGCCAGCGCGAGCAGCTTGTAATGTTCGAGCAGCGAGGCGTCGGGATACACGTCGAGCGTCTCGGCCGCGGGATCGACCCGGCCCAGGTCCCACAGGCCGCCCGGCGACGCATAGCGGAGGTGGATGTCGCCGAACTTGCACCGGCCGCGCCGCCGGGGTGTGAAGTCGTAGCGGGCGGTCCCCTCTTCGCCCCCGTCCACGCTCACGCGCAATTCGGGCGCCGACTCGTCGCCCGGTGCGGTGTCGCGCAGCCGCACGCACAGGTGCCGGGCCGAGCGATTCCGCACGATTAGCGTAACTGTTTGCGGGTGCAGCACCAGCCCGCGGGATGTGACCTTCCGTCGGACCTCGACAAGGCGTGGGCGAGCCGCGAGCATCAGATCGGCGAGCGCAGCCAGCACGACAAGAACGTCAGCCACCGCGACGAACGGCCACGCGGCCGGCACGAGCACCAGCCCGAGTGCGCCCGCCCCCGCCAGTGCGACGAGCGCGGCCAATCGGCTCGTCGGTACGATCGTCACCGCGGCACCTCGGTCCGCGCCAGCAGTTCGTCGAGCACGTCGTCCGCCGTCAGCCCGTCGACCTCCGCGCCCGCCTTCAGCCGCAGGCGGTGCCGGAGGACGGGCTTCGCCACGGCCTTCACGTCGTCGGGCAGCACGTGGCCGCGCCCGTGCAGCGAGGCGTGCGCCTTCGCGGCCGTCAGAAGCATCACGCCGGCCCGCGGCCCCGCGCCCACTTCCACCCGCGACTCTTCGCGCGTCCCGCGGACGATCTTCGCGATGTAAGTCAGCAACTCGTCGCGGATCACCCGCGCGCGGATCTCGGCCTGCGCCGCCATCAGCTCGGCCGGCCCGCCCACGATCTGCAGATTGAACCGCTCGAGGTCGTCGGCCCGCAGCCCCTGCTGATGCACCCGGAGAATCTCGACCTCCTCGGCCTCCGCGGGAAACTGCGCGTGGATCTTCATGAGGAACCGGTCGAGCTGCGCCTCGGGCAGCGGGTAGGTCCCTTCCTGCTCGATCGGGTTCTGCGTGGCGAACACGCCGAACACCTCGGGCAGCGGGTGCGACACGCCGTCGACCGTCACCTGCCGCTCCTGCATCGCCTCGAGCAGCGACGCCTGCGTCTTCGGCGGGGCGCGGTTGATCTCGTCGCCCAGCACGAACTCGGCGAAGACCGGCCCCCGGCGGAACGTGAACTCCTGGCTCCGCGGGTCGAAGATGTTGGTGCCGATGATGTCCGATGGCATCAGGTCCGGCGTGAACTGCACGCGCTTGAACTGGCAGCGGAAGATCCGCGCCAGCACCCGCACGAGCAGCGTCTTCGCCGTGCCGGGATTACCCTCGATGAGCGCGTGTCCGCCCGCGAATACGCAGGTCAGCAGTTGCTCGACGACGGCGTCCTGGCCGACGATGACCTTGGCGATTTCCCGGCGGGCCGCCGCGTAAAGCTCACCGAGCGGATGGTTGTCGGAGGATGTCATGGCTCACTGTGTCGAGGGTTTTGAGGGCTGTCACCAGACCGCCCGGGGGGCCGGCCGAAGTCAGCGCGAGAGCGGCCTCGTCGGAGACCGCCCGGCGGCGCCGCACCGCCGAGACGATGGTATCGGGATGGGCCGTCGCCGGCAGTCCGACCTGCGCGGCCAGTTGATGCAGTACCTCGGCCTGCGCCGTCCGGTATGCGGCCGCACTGTCGCCCTGCCGCTCCAGCAGGTCGCCCAGCGCGTCGACGAATTCGTCCTTCGAGCGCCGGCGTGGCGGGGGCAGCGGCCGCATCGACCCGAACCGCACGCCCCGCGCCCACAGGTAGATCACGGTCGCCGCCAGCAGATTCCATGTGGCCCAGTGCATCGGTGGCTGAAACAATAGCTCGATCACGCCCGGCCGGTCGCGCAGGCCGTGGCAGTACTCGTCGAAGTAGATCGGCCCGCTGGTGCCCTCCAGCATCGCCTCCGCCAGCCGGGCCGCGAGCACGGCGTTGTCCGCCAGCTTCATGTTCTTGTTGGAAAGGGCGTCCGGCCGGTGCAGCAGCCAGACCTGCCCCTGCCCGACGGCATGAATCGACACCAGCGCGTCGCCCCCGGCAAACTCCCATGTCGTGCCGCCGGGGTTGGCCGGCTCGACCACCGCGGGGCCGGGCGCGATTGTCTTGACATCGTCGAGCGAAGTGTTGAGCGTGGCGACATCGCTGGTCGTGCGCTCGATCGGCACGCCGAGTTCGCCGGCAATCTCACCGGCCCCGTCGGCAAGCATCAGCCGACCACCGTCGCGGACCCACCGGCTCAGCACGGCCAGATCGTCGGCCTTCATCTTTTGCGGTGCCAGCGTCCAGCGCACCTTCCCACCGACGAGATACCGCGACCGCGCCACCGGCACGCCGACCTCGTCGAGGATCAGATACGCCGCCCGATAGCCCGCGCCCGACGCGTCGTAACTCGTGTGCCGCTCCACCGACCCGGCCTCGGTCGTGCCCAGCAGCGTCGACAACCCGATCGCCGCTATGAAGACAGTCGCCGGCACCGTAAACCAAAGCAGGCTCGACGGAGGAGGAGCACCAGCAGTTTCAGCGGAGTCGAATGCCATGGAGAGGAAGTTAAAAGTTGGGAGTTAAAAGTTAAAAGTTACAGAAGACGGGATTCGGGAATCGGGATCTGCTTCCTGACACCCGACACCCCTACTTCCCGTCACCCTGTCACCGTGTCACCCCCTCACCCTGCCACCGTGTCACCCTGTCACCCGGTCACCCTGTCATAAATCCCCCGGCACTCGGCATATTGCGGCTGCGATGCCTCCCGTCGCGCATACCAGTAGTCGTCGAGCAGATCGACGTAGCGGCCGAGGGCGTCGTGGACGCGCGGGTCGGCTTCGAGGTTGATCAGGTACTCGCGGTTGGTCGCCCCGGGCCGCAGCGCGACGCGCCCGGCTTCGTCGAACCGGAAGACCAGCGCGAGGAACAGGTGGCGGATCGCCTCGGTAAACGCTCCCGCATTCGCGTGCTGCTCGGCCTGCGCGAAGAACGCCGCGGAGCGCCGCAGACGTTCGGCCCGCGCGGCCGAGGCCGTCTCGGTCCGGTACGTCAGGGCGCGGTACACCGTGTAGCTCAAGTGCGCGACCAGCACGACGAGCAGGGCGATGCAGGAGATCAGGATCACCCAGTACAGGCCCGGCGCGTTGGACGACAGCGTGCCGAGCCAGCGGAAGAACTTCGCGACCCAGTCGAAGTTCAGGGCGTTGGCCTCGGGGTTGAACTCGGGCCGGGCGAAGACGTCGGCCGACTTCGCCCGCACCGCTTCCGCCGGGACGGTCACGAGCCGCCGCCCTCGGCCTTCATCTGCTCCGCGGCGATCTGCAGGTCCAGGCCTTCCTTCCGGATCCGCAGGTCGAGGTAGAACAACGTCGCACAGATCGACATGTACGCCCCGAAAACCACCTGGATCGGAAACGTCATGATGTTCTGCAGCGCGGCATTAAGCGGGTGATGGAGCACGTTGAAGCCTCGATCGGTCATCACCACTTCCTGGGCCGGCAGGAACTTGGCGAGCGGCAGCACGACGATCATCGACAACACCTGCGTGATGATCGAGACAATGATGAACAGGCCGAGCGCACGCCAGCGGTGGCCGGTGACCAGTTGGCTGCTTCGCGACATCGCGGGCATCATCGCCTTCGACTCGGCCACGACAATCTGGCTCGTAATGAAGTACGTCGCGGCAAAGTACAGGCCCGGCGCGAGGCACATCAAGTAGCCCACCGTGGTGATCAGCGAAGTAAGGAATGCCGTGCCGATCAGGCTCGGCAGGTGGCGGAAGCCCGTCTGGATGGCGGAGTTGAAGTCGGTCGGGCGGTCGAGGTATTCATTGATCGCGACGGTGAGGCTCGCCGCGTTGGCCAGCGGCACCAGGAAGATGCCGCAGAAGAGCAGGAGGAGCAGGGCGCCGATAACTCCGGCCGCCTCGGCCGCGCCACCGATACCACGGAGCATGAACGGCAGGATGAGGTTGAAGACGAGCAGCGGCGACCACATCAGGGCGTTGATGCCCAGGAAGAGCGGCAGCCTGCCGAGCATGAGTTTCAGCGCGCGGTCGAGCACATCGCCCAGCGTCATCGCGCCCAGGGGGAACTTCATGGGACGGGTCCTCGGGGTGAGAAGTGACGCGGGGCATTATGCAGGACCGGCCGCCGGGAAGCCACTGTTTTCGGCGAAAAAGGTGCGCCGGCCCGGCCCGCAACTCACACAATAACAGCGTTCCTTACTCTCCAGGAGCCGATTCGATGAACCGCCGGGATATGCTCGCTTCGCTCGGTCTGATCGCGGCCGCCGGGACCGCCGGGGCCGACGACACGCAGACGAAACGCCACGCCGGGAACGGCCCGATGGCCGTGCCGCACGCGCACTTCTGCGGCATCCACATGTTCAAGAAGAACCCCAAGATTCAGTTCACCACCCAGCACTACTGCGTGGGCCAGGGCGAAGGCGTCCACCAGTGCACGCTGTACGACGGCACCGGCCCGACCGCCAAGCTCATCGGCATCGAATACCTCATCACCGACGAACTGTACCAGGGCCTGCCCGACGAAGAAAAGCGCCTCTGGCACCCGCACACCTACGAAGTCCTCGCCGGCGGCCTGATCGCCCCGGGCATGAACGAAACCGAAGAACACAAGTTCATGTCCTACGTCCTCAAGACCTGGGGCAAGGCCTGGCACACCTGGCCCGACCCGTCGACGAAGATCCCGATGGGCGAGCCGATGCTGATCTGGTCGCTCATGGGCGACGGTCAGGCGGATGAAAAAGTCGTGGCCGCCCGCGACAAGGAGTTCGGCATCAGCACCGCGGCCGTGCGCAAGAAGCGGATCGAGCAGTTCAAGATGGAGCCGCCGCAGGTCAGCCTGCCGAAAGACATGAACTACATCGGCCGCATGTGGACCGACAACGGCCCGGACGTGCCGAAGAAGAAGTAACGTCTAGTGATGATGATGAAAAGCGGCCTTGTCGCCGAAGACGGCGGCGAGGCCCTTTTCCGAGAGCACTTCGCCCGGATGGCCCTCGCACTGGATACGGCCGTCTTTCAGGCACAGCACCCGGTCGGCGTGCCGGGTCACCATGTGCGTGTCGTGCGACACCAGCACCACGGCAATTCCCAGCTCCCGGTTGAACCGGCAGATCAAGTCGTAGAAGTGATCCTGATCGTGGAAGTCGATCCCCGCGGCCGGCTCGTCGAGCAGCAGCAACTGCGGCGCGGGCTCGAGCGCCAGCGCGAGCAGCACCCGCTGCAACTCGCCGCCGGACAGCTTGTCCACCGGCCGATCGAGGATCGCCTCGACCTCCCGGCGGAACACCCGCGCGAGAAGCTCCCGGGTCTTGGCCAGCGCGGCCGGCGACACGCCGAGAAAGATCGGCCGACGCTGGAGCGCGAGCGCGAACACGTCGCGGACCGTGAGCGGCATGCGGGAATCGATGACCAGCCGCTGCGGCACGTAGCCGGTCACGGGCCGGGCCCCGCCGCGAAAGCTGATCCGCCCGGCGTGCGGCACCTCGCCCAGGATAGTGCGTAGGAGCGTGGTCTTGCCCGAGCCGTTAAGCCCGATCAGGGCGGTGATGCAGCCCGAGGCAATGGCCGTGGTCACGCCGCGCAGCACGGGAAGCCCGCGAAACTCCACCGCCACATTGTCAAGCCGCACCAACGGTTCCATCGGTTCCCCGACGAGAAACGGAAACGTGATACGTAATTATACAGAGGCAAAGCAGTGAGCCACAGAGGCCCGAAAGGAAGAGGAGAAAAACAGCAGGAAGGCAGGGAAGTGGAGTTCAGCCGCCGAGTCCGCCGAGGAGTACGAGAAGACAGGTCCACTTGCCGCGTTGCGACAAGTCAGTCCTCCCGGCGGGAATCGAACCCGCGACCACGGGCTTATAAGGCCCACGCTCTCGCCACTGAGCTACGGGAGGTCGTGCAGATGAACCGACGTATGTCGCCGCGTATCATCGCTACCTCCCTTCCTTCAGAAAACGAGCCGTGGCCGCATCGAACACAATGATCTGACGGAGCCTCAGCGGGCTGCCCGCCTCGCGATTGTAATACGGGACAATACCGCTTGTCTACATTCAATCTTGCGGCGAAGATCATGGGCTTTATGGCGACGCGTCCCGCTGGTTGAAAGCGCTCCACATCGTCCGTAGCAGGTGCCGCAGTATTCGCGCGACTCGTACCCGTTCGCGACAGCCCGTAGCCGTATTCGCCAGAATACGGCCGGTGCGTGGAAGCCGGCGCGGGTCTGTCGGCATTCTGGCGAATGCCGCTACAAGAACGCTCGCAGCGTCGCCGTACTCGCGATGCCGTAGCCGTATTCGCCAGAATACGGCCGAGGAGTCACGCCGCGCGACACCGCAACGCTCGTAACAGATGCGTGACCGCCGGCGTGGGTCCGTCGGCATTCTGGCGAATGCCGCTACATGAAGGCCCACTTCGTAGCCGACGCCGCGCCGCAGGTCCCCGTGCATCGATTCGTTACTCGCTCACATAGGGGTCGATGTCGACAACTGCCGCCCACTGATCGTCATCAGACGGATGCGATTCGTAGAGTTCGGCCGCCATGTCATGCAGTCGATACTGGTGCCCGCACTTGTAGCGTTTGCAGATTCGATCGCCGTCCTGAGACTTGTGTCCCAGTCGCAGCCGCACTGCAGAAGGGACGTCGCCGGACTCCGCATACGTCAACTCGAGCCGGAACGGCGCGAGCCACATCGAGTTGCATTGGCGGTCGGAATAGATGCAAGCCCCTCCGAAGGAGTAGCTGCCCTCATGGATTTTCCAGTCAACTAGTTCGACGCCGTCGCACCAGAATTCGTGCAAAGTAGCGTCGGGCGACCGATCCAAAATCGAATCAACGAGGAACATCAACAGAATGCAGAGCTTGCGATAGTTGCTGGTGTTCTCGTCAATGAATCCATGAGGTTCAGCAAGCCATCGCCGCAACACCCGGGAGAGCATTTGCTCGCCGCTCGAGCAGGCATCTTTGTGGCATTCCGCAGCGGTGGGGTACATATCGTCTTGTGTTGGGTAATGGGTCCCTTTCGCAATTCCGCAAACCGCCCGTCGGCATTATCCGTTGAGCGGAGTTGCCACCAATCTAAACTACCGACGATGGCCGACATAGCACTCGTCGCGGTCTAGCCAGCCAGCCACCCTCCACGCGACGGACCGGTCGCGGGAAATCGCGGACCAGCGTCACAGCCAAGTCCCACGCACAGCCATCACCGCAAGTGGTGCCGCGTAAAGCGTACACGCCAGTTGTGCCATCGTAGCCAGCCAAACCCAACTCCGGGCGGGCCACCGCGCCAAAGCCAGCGCCGCTCCGACCGCATGGCCCAATGCAAGCCCGCCGACAATGTAACTGAGCGTGTCGGGACGCATCCAAACTGCTGCGAGATCGGCCTCCTCCGGCACTTGGCCCCGTTCAAACGTCAAACCAATCGCCAGGATGATCACGGGAAACAGGAAGCCACCGAAGCACCAGGCTATGGGCGACGGCGGTCCGTGGGCTTGTATCATCGCTGGCCATCTCCTCTCGCCGAATCGCCGATCAGAGCGCGCCGTGCGACCTCGCTTCCCATGGTACATCGAGCGTCCGCACCACTCAAGAACCCATCCCACCCGTAGCCGTATTCGCCAGAATACGGCCGATGCATCAACGCCAACGCGGGTCCATCGGCATTCTGGCGAATGCCGCTACGATGACACCCGGCCCCCCTTCAGACCCCTGACCTCCGACCTCCGACCTCCATTTTGCCTGCCACATTGGCAGTCTTCCCGATTCCCGATTCGCGACTCCCGAACCCCGTTGTCCCCGCAACTGCCTGTCAATCAACATCTTAAGGTCCCGCGCATCACCGTGATCCAACCCGTGAAACGAAACGGGTGTGTGTGAAATGAAATGAAATGAAATCAATCCGTGCCGGGCTCGTGATACCATGACGGGCGGAGATTCTGGATGCACCCGCTGATTCTTGCCGCGCTTCAGTTGCCGGCCGACACCGAGTGGCCGCCGGACGCGGCCGCGCTGCTCGGTGTGCCGCCGGGGGCATCCGCTGCCGAGGTCGAGGCGGCTGTCATCGAGCGCAGCGCGGCCCTCCGCCAGTATCAACTCGTCTACCCGCAGGAAGTCACCGAAGCGTTGAATCGCCTGGCCGCCGCGTACGGCGCACACGCGGCCCCGCCCGCGCCCACACCGCCGCCGCTGCCCCAAGTCGTACCCGCGCCGGACCTGTTCGAGGTGGTCGAGGACGAACCATCGGTTGTGCGACCGATGGCGAGCGTGTCACCCGCCCGACCGATCTCACCGCGTCGGCGGTTGTATCGCGACCTCGTCCGGGCCCGCGCGCTGCTGAGACATTGGGACGCGGCCGGCGAACTGCTCGCCCATGCCGACCTCGCGGCCATGACCCGCGTCGAGTGGATCCGCGTCGTCGCGGCCCTCCGGCAACTGGAGGCCGCGCTGCCCGAAGAGGGGCCGGGCGGCGCAGTCGTCGCGCTGGCCCGCGGTCGGCCCGGCCTCGTCACCCTCAGCGAGTTGAGCTTCGCCCGCCGGGAGTTGCTGCGCGACGACTGGCGCGAAGGCCGGGCGGTCCTATTCGACCGGCTTCAGGAATCGCGCCGTGCCGTGGCGCGCCCGCGCTGGCGTGCCGGGCGGGTTGCGCCGCGCCGTCGCGCCACGACCACGCAGGTCAGCGCAGCGATCGTCGCATTCATTATCGTCGCACGTTGGTACTGGTCGGGCTGATTCACTTCGTTTCGAGGCGGGCCCGCGCCGCGGCCACTTCCACCCGCCGTTGTTCGTTGAGCCGATCCATCGTCGCCCGCAATCCCGGCGCGAGCCGCGTTCTGCGATAGCGGTCCCACGTCAGGCGAGCGCGTTCGGCCTGCTCGGCAAACGACTCCGAGTACACGACGCGCCCCTGCCGGACCAGCGGCACGAACAGCGGCTCACCCGGCGCGGGCTCACTGATATCCCCAACGACGAGCGTGTCGCCGTCGGCGAAGACACGCAGCCGGCCGCCCAGCGACTCCTTGCCGGGCGAGTTGGAAAACTTGACGTTCGGCCGGCCGTCGGTCGCGCTGCGCTTGAATGCCGCCGCCACCGTATCGCGATGCACGGCCCGCCACCAGTACCCACCCGCGCCGGGAAACAGCATCGTCGGCTCGACGCCGGTCTCCCGGCGGAAGCGGTCATACACCGCGCGGACCGTCTCGGGCGTAACCTCATCCTCGAACACGATCGTCCGCGTGCCGAGGCCCGCCGCCTGCATCTGCCGGTAGTACAGCACGCACTGCCCCGCGATGTCGCCCGAGTCAACGCGGATGCCGACTCCCGTGTTGCCCGGGTGCGCCTTCATCACGCGGATGGCGTTCTCGAGGCCGACCGACTCGGCATCGACCAGATCGCACAGCAGCGCGGCCCGACCGTGGGCGGACACGAACCGGTCCATCATTTCGTACTCGGCCTCGGCAAGCGACTTGCCGGGCGCCTGGCCCGCGCTCATCATCTCATGGCCGATCGTGCCCACAGACCGGAACAACTCCGGGTAAAGGAACTCGGCCAGGTCGCTCGACGTAAGCTGCGGCTGGCCATCAGACCCGCCGACGTAACGCGCGAGCAGCATCACCAGATGGGCGATGTCGTTGAATGCCGATCGCAGACCGAACTCGGCATCGCGCGGCGTCGCCTGCCGCATGAGCCGGGCCTTGGTCGCCTGCAGCACCGGCGCGAAGTACCGGCACATCGCGGGTTCGAGATACGACACCAGGCCGCCGGGCCCTTCGAGCGAGAGGCACGGCAACCCGGGCAGAAACGTCTGACCGCCGGGGAAGCCATCGATATCGATGGGCAGGAACACTTCACCGGTCGGCGCGGACGTGAGCAGTGCATCCCAAACCGCATGAGGAAACGCGTCGACGGCCGAGCCGCGCGCGGCCCAGGCCCGGGCCAGCTCCACGTCACCGCGTCGCAGCGGTCGATGAAACCACTGGGCCAGCATGGCCTCGTGCCCGGCCATGATCAGCCGGCCGTCGGCCCCCGGCTCGGTCAGCCCCTTGCGCAGTGTCAGCGTGTACGCGGCGGGCAGGACCGCGAGGTCCGGCACGGCCGACCACATCGTTCGCTTGTAGGTGTCGGTGTTGAGCGGCAGCCCGCCGGGGAGAAACAGCCGGCCGAAGCACTCATCCCGCAGGCGGGCCCGCTCGGCCGCGAAAGCGTCGGTGGCCATGTCAGTTCGCGGCCTCGACGCGGTTGCGACCGTTGGCCTTGGCCGAATACAGTGCGAGGTCACCGCGAGTCAGCAGGTCGAGTACTTCGCACGGGGCCGGTGCATATACCCAGCCGACGCTGATCGTGATCGACAGCTCCATCGGCTTGCCTTCCGACGTGTCGAACTGGAACGGCAGAGTGGCGATCGCCAGGCGCAGCCGCTCGGCGACCGCGGCCGCGCTCTCCGGCGTCGCGCCCGGCAGCAACACGGCAAACTCTTCGCCGCCGATCCGCGCCACCGCGTCGGCATCGCGCGACGCCCGGCGGAGTTGCTCCGCCGTCCATTGCAGCACCGAATCTCCCACGAGGTGCCCGTAGCAATCGTTGATCTGCTTGAAGTGGTCGAGGTCTGACAGTACCAGCGCGACGCAGCCGGTCTTGCACGCCTCGGCCACCCGGCGGTCGAACTCGCGCCGGTTGTAAAGCCCGGTCAGGGCGTCGCGGTGCGACAATTCGTGCAGCGACTTGACCACTTTGCGGCGCCGGGTCAGCTCATGAAACATCACGGCGAAGCCGGCGAGCAGCACCGGGATCAGTCCGAAGATCAGGCTCAGGATCGACTTCCGGGTGTCCGCCGCGCTGCGGAGCGCCGACGCCCGCGCGGCACGGAGGGTCTCGCCCTGTTCGGTCGTCATCTCGGTGAGCTTCTGCCGGATGTCGGTCATGAGTTTCGCGGTCTGCTCCGACTCGACCGCGGCCCGCGCCTCGGCGGCTTGCCCGCGCTGCCGCCGGATGATACCGTCGTCGGCCACGGCAACCCGCTGCTCGATGAGTTTTTGCAGTTCATTCAGACGGGAGAGGAACTCCGGCTGGTCGGCGTTAGGCGTGCGCAGTTGGGTGATATGCGACTCGACGGCGACGCGCCCGGCCTGAAACTCCGCGAGCTGTTCGGGCCGGCCCGTGATCAGGAACCCCCGCTGGCCGGACTCGACTGTCGTGATATCCGCGAGGATCGATTGCAGATGTGCAATGTTCTCCTGCGACTGCACGACGGTGTGGCCGCTGGTGATGAGTTCGTTGAGGCGCAGCCGGATCATCGTCCCCGCGGCGGCCATAATGCCGGCCGCGGTCAGGGCGATGAGGAAGCTCAGTCGCTCGGAAGACCAGGACACCAATTCGGACCCGATAGCCGCAGATCAGACTTCCCCACCGGGCGGGTGGGGCCGCCTTTTTCTATGGGAGTGGCATCGGCCCGGGGAGTCCGCCGGATCAGACCGCGCCAAACCGGTTTGGCAGCCGCCAGAGCAATGTCCCGACGACGAGGGCCACGGCATACCCCTGCGGAAGGGCGAACGCAATGAGCGCGACCACCAGCGCGATCGACCACGCCCGGCGGTCGCCGGCCTCATCGCCGACCAGCCGGACGAGGGCCAGCGCCTCGAATAGCAACACCACGCCGAGGATCGGCTGCGGAAACACCTCCACGAGCAGGCCGAAGCCGCGCGAGAAGAACAACCCGGCGATCAGGTAGTACGAGCCGGACAGCACGACGGATCCACCCGTCCGTGCGCCGAGCGCATGATGCCCCGCGAGGCCGCCGCAGCCATGGCACACCGGGATACCGCCGAACCACGGGGCGACGAGGTTCATCAGGCCGTAGGTGATGCCCAGGCGTCGGACCGTCACCCGCCGATCGGGAAACAGGTCGGCGACCGTGCGCTCGGTGGCCACGATCGAGTTGCCGAACGACAGCGCTAGCTGGGCCGGCACCAGCGCGAGCAACCCGGTCCGCAGTTCGTCGACGGTGAAGCCGTGAACTGTGGGCAGGTGAATCCCGAAGACGCCGTTCACTTGTTCCGGGTAGATCCGGAAGAGCACGGCATAGAGGACGCCGAGACCGATCAGCAGAAGCCCCGCGGGGAACCGCCCGCGTCCGGCGAAGACGATCATGATGAGAAACCCGGCCGCGGCCAGCGCGTAGCCACCGGTGCCGTGGGCCGGGACGTAGTCACGCAATGCGAGTTGGGCCAACGAGAAGCCGAGGCCGACCTGGAGCCCGCGGACGACGCAGCGCGGCACGAGTCGGGCCAGCGGGCCAAGCAGACCCGCGGCGGCAATGAACAGCATCAATGCGCCGATGGCGAAGCCCGCGGCATGCAGCACACCGGCCGGGTAGCGCGACGCGATCACGAGCACCGCCATCGCCTTGAGCGGCTGGACGGGCATCGGCAAGCCGTACGCCAGGCCGGTCGCAATCTGCAATAGGCCAAAGGTGATGAGCACACCGGCCGGGTCGAGGCCGGCCGCGGGGATCAGCCCGACGATCAGGGGCAGAGTGGTGCCGAGGTCGCCGAAGCTCCCGGCAAACTCGTGGCGGTCGAAGCGGATACGGGGATTCACTGCGGGCTGTTGTATGCACCGCCCGCTGCCCCGGTCTGCCAGTAGGCCGCCTGCCGGCGGATCGCGGCCCGCGTGTCCGCGTCGATTCGTTTCAGGTTCTTCAGTTGCATCGACATCCGCGGGTTCTTCGCCCACTGGGCTTCGTGCCGGGCCAGAAAGTCCCAGTACAGCGTGGTGAACGGACAGGCGTCGTCCCCGACCGATTCGGCCGCGTCATACCGGCAACCGGTGCAGTAGTTGCTCATGCGCTGGATGTATCTTCCCGAGGCGCAATACGGCTTGGATGCCATCACGCCGCCGTCGGCATGCAGGGCCATGCCGACCGTGTTTGGCAACTCGACCCATTCGACCGCATCGACGTACACGGCCAGATACCACTCGTGAACTTCCCGGGGCACGACTCCAAGCAGCAGCGAGTAAAGGCCCGTCACCATCAGTCGCTGAATGTGATGCGCGTAGCCGTATTCGAGCGTCTGACCGATCGCATCGCGCAGGCAGTTCATCTCGGTCTGCCCGGTCCAGTAAAACTGCGGCAGCGGGATTCGGCCGCCGAGCGCGTTGCGCTCGGCGTACTCGGGCATGAAGTGCCAGTAGATCCCTCGGACGTACTCGCGCCATCCGAGGATCTGGCGAATGAACCCCTCGACGGCTTCCAGCGGCGCGTGCTTGTTGCGGTAAGCGGCCTCGGCAGCGGCGATCACGTCGCGCGGGTCGAGCAATTTGAGGTTCATCGCGGCGGCGAGTCGCGAATGATACAGGTACGGCCGGGCCGACCACATCGCGTCCTGATACCGCCCGAAGTCCGGCAGGCGATTCGCAATGAAGTCGTCGAGTGCGGCCCGGGCGTCGTCGACCGTCACGGGCCAGTCGAACGAATCGAGCCGACCCGGGTGGTCCGCGAAGCGCCGATTCACGATGGCGATCACATCGCGGGTGATCGCGTCGGGCGGGAATGATCGTGGCTCGGGAAGGAGAAGACCGGGGCCCGACTTGCCGAAGTGCCCGCGATTCTCGGCATCGAAGTTCCACTGCCCGCCCTCAGGCTGGTCGCCGTCCATGAGCACGCCGGTCTTCTGGCGGAGTTCGCGGTAGAAGTACTCGAGCCGCAGTTGCTTCCGGCCCCGGGCGTGCGCGGCGAATTCCTCGGGCGTCGACAGAAAGTGCCGGTCGGGCCGTTCATCCAGTGACACCCTGAGCCGTGCCGCCGACTCCCGAACGGCGGCCCGGACGCGAAATTCGCCCGGCTGCACGACGACGATCCCGGCCGGCTTCAAGTCGCCGGCTGCCCGCTCCAGTTCGCCGGCCAGCGACTGCGTATTGGCCGGATCCTCCAGTTCGACGTACCGGACCGTGATGCCGCGCTTCGCGAGGACGGCGCGGAAGTGTCGCATGGCCGAGAGAAAGAGCACGGTCCGCGGCTTCGACGACCAGACGTGAGTCGATTCGGCTGTCACCTCCGCCATCAGCACGACATCGACCTTGGGGTCGAAGCCGTCGAAGGCTGCCGATCTCTGGTCCAGTTGATCGCCCAGAACGAGCACGAGATGGCGGCAACGGCGGGACATGGTACACGATGGTAGGCGTTCCGGGTCCGCGTTGCCAACGAAATCGGTTTCGGGGTAGACTCCGGCGTCCGGGGTCGAGGATCTCCTTGCGTGCAGATTTTCTTTGTCAAGATTGCGCTACCCCGGGCGAGGGCGGCAGGCCGGGCCGCGAGGCCGATGGTCGCGCCGTTCCTGATCGCGGTCGTCGCCCTGGCGGCCGCCATCGGGCTATGGTTCGACTATTCCCCCGCTTGGCGACAGCTCTGGACCGACGTGGTCCACGACCGCAATGCCCACCTCGAAGCCGGACTGAGCCTGGCCAGCGACGTGACGAGTTTCCGCGTCTGCGAAGTCGTCCGCGACATCGACCGCGCGCGGACCTGGCCTCCGCTGCACGACCTGGCCCTGGTCGGCATCGTCGCCGGCTTCGGGCCGAAATACGCCGTGCTGCCGGGGTTGCTGAGTTACATCGTGCTGGCAGTGCTGGCATTCCTGCTGACCCGCCGGCTCGCCGGACCGGTCGGCGGGGCGGTGGCCGCTTGCCTGTGCCTGGCCAGCCCGGCCGTACGTGCGTTCGCGACCGACGTGATGCTCGAAGGCCCCGGGGCGGCCGCGACGCTCGGCGTACTCTACGCCGCCGTGCGGGCCCGCGACGATGACACGCCCGGTTCGTGGACCGGACTTGCGATCGCGCTCAGTGCGGCATTCTTCATCAAGTACAACTACTGGCTCCTACTCGTCATCCCGCTCGCGCCGATCATGCTCCCCGGCGCGCTGTGCCGGCTGGATCGTGGCGAAGCGGGATGGGCTCAGTTCGTTCGCGGCTGGTGGCGGCAACCGTTCGCAATCGTGACGCTGGCACTCTTTGCGCTGGCGGCCGGACTCCGCGGAACATCGGTGTCGCCGACGCTCGCGCTCACCGCGGCCTGGTGGTCGCTGTGCTTGCAGACTCTGGTCTGGCTGCGGACGACGCCGGGCCGGCTACTGGCATCCGACCCACGTCTCGGGCCGATCGTGAAGTGGCACGTCACGCCGATGGCGCTCTGGCTCGCCTGGCCGGGCAAGCTGTCCTCGTTTCTGTGGTTCCTCTGGCCGGGCTCGAACTCCGGCGAGTTTCCAACGACGGATCGGCTCGGGGGATTCACTTACTACGCCCGAGTCGTCGCGACCGATTACCACTCGTCGGTCGTCACCGCATGTGTCGTGGCCGGACTCGCACTGCTCGCGGTTTTCGCGCCGAACAGGCGGGCGGGCATCCTCGGAGTCGCCGCCTTTCTTCTCGTCGCGATCCTGCTCACCGCGCCGCACCCGAACCGCAAGAGCCGGTTCGTCCATTCCTGGCTCCCGGCCGCCTGGGTGCTGGCCGGCTGTGGTGTCGGTGTGCTGGCCCGATCGCAATGGAAACCGTGGGGAGTCGGCTTCGCCAGCCTGATCGTGGCGACACAACTGCCGGCACTCACGGCTCGCGCCAGCGCGCCGGATGCCGGCGTGCGCCGCGACCGGCCCAGCGCGCTGGAACTGACCGACTCCTATCTCCCGCACCTGGCCGACGCCCGAAAGGTCGCCGTGCTGAGCAACGTGCCGCTCAAGTTTCTCGCCCGCTGGACCTACCAGGACCTGTACGATCGCCCCGGCAGAATGCTCACGGAAGTGCCGGGCTTCGACGCCACGAGGATCGCGGACGGCAACCATCACGCGATGTCGGCCTGGCTGACAACGACGCCGATCGACACCATCGTGTTGATTGAATTGCCCGCGACCTCGCCGTGGTATGTCCCGGTGCCGGGCTGTGCGGGCCTCGAACAGATAGGCCCCATACTGCGCTCGGTGTCGGGTTGGAAAATGACGTTCCGCGAGGAGTTGTCCAATCGAGGCGGGGCGACTGTCAGCGTGTGGAAGCGAGAGCAACGCTGATCCGGGCCGCAAGGCCGGCGTTGGCCACGATTAACTCCTGATTCAATTTCACGGTTCGGCCACCGGACAACCCTGCCAGTTGCTTGAGCACGAACGGCGTCACTGCCGGGCCGGAGACGCCCGCGCCCGCCGCGAGGCGTTCGGCCTCTGCCAGCCAACCATGAAACTCATCCGGGTCCAGCGCGAACGCGGCCGGCGGAGGCTGCGCGATGACCGCGCCCGCGCCACCGAGTTGCCAATGAGCTTCGAGCAACTCGGCCGCTTCGGCGGGCTCATCGACCCGGGCCGGCGCGGGAAGTCGGCTGCCCGTCAGGTAGAATGCGGGAAACTCGTCGCACCCGAAGCCGACGACCGGCACTCCGAGCGTTTCGAGATACTCCAGCGTGTTGGGTAGATCGAGCAGGCTCTTCGCGCCGGCGCACACGACGGCGACGGGCGTGCGGCCGAGTTCGACGAGGTCGGCCGACACGTCCCAACTGAACGTTGCACCGACAGGGCCTTTGTGGACGCCGCCAATGCCCCCGGTAGCGAACACGCGAATGCCGGCCGCGTGGGCCAGGGCCATCGTCGCGCTGACGGTGGTCGCGGCCGTCCGGCGGAGCGCGAGCGTCGGGCCGAGGTCACGCCGGCTGGCCTTGCGGATCCCGGCTTCCGTGGCCAGTGATTCGAGTTCGTCGTCGGCAAGCCCGACAGTCGGAACGCCGGCCAGCACCGCGATGGTGGCCGGCACCGCGCCATGTTCGCGCACTGCCGTTTCACTGGCGCGGGCGGTCTCGACGTTGGCGGGGTACGGCAGCCCGTGCGCGATCAGAGTCGATTCGAGCGCGACGACCGGAATCCCCGTGGCCAGCGCGTCGCGCACTTCGGACCGGATGCGGAGTTCGTGTCTCATGTCTCAAGAAGTATGAGACCGCTCCCCGTCCGCAAACGGCGACCGAGGCAGGCACTGGAATACTGCTCGTCGCGGCTGATACACTGCTCTTTAGACTACGTCGCATATCGCGGCCAATTACCCATATTCGGAGAGCATCCATGAGAATCCTCGTCGTATCCTTGACCGTTCTCGTCGCCGGCATCGGCATACTGTGGGCGGGCGGGCAGCAGGGCGGGGCCGCGGCCAACGACGAAGCGGGTGTCAAAGCCGCCATCGAGGCGTATTGCACGTCGCTCAAGTCGGGCGACCTGGCCACCATCATGGCCAACTGGGTGCCCGACGCCGACTTCACCGACGAGTCCGGCAATCTGATCAAGGGCCGCGAAGCGATCAGCCGGCTGTTTGTCGGTACGCTGGCCGATCTGAAGGCGGGTAAGACCGCGTTCAAAATCGATACGCTGCGATTCCTTTCCGCCGACGTCGTGGTGATGGACGGAGCACTCGAGTTCACTCCGCCCGACGGCTCGGTGGAATCGAACCGTTTCAGCGCGGTCTGGGCGAAGAAGGGCGGCAAGTGGATGATCGCGTCGGCCCGCGACCTCCCGGAAACCGAGGGTCAGGCGGCCGACCGCGGCCTCCGCGAGATGCAGTGGCTCACCGGTGAATGGGTCGGCGAAGACAAGGGCACGACCATCCGGCTGACGGTCAAACCGGAGCTGAACGGGAAGTTTGCTCTGATGAAGTACGAAGTGAAGGGCCCGAAAGAGACCATGACCATCATTCAGGTCCTGGGCTGGGATCCCACCGAAGGCGCACTGCGCTCCTGGACGTTTGATTCCCGCGGCGGTTTCGGCGAGAGCGCTTGGGTCCGCGACGGCTCCGTGTGGGCCGGCGACACCACGGGGGTGCTTCCCAGCGGTCAGGTCGGTACCGCGCTCAACATCATCCGTCTGGCCGGGCCGAATTCGTTCGTCTGGCAATCGACCCAGCGGGAAGTCGGCGGCCAGCCGATCCCCGATCACGAGATCAAGTACACGCGCGTCGTGGGCAACCGCTAATCCCCAGAACGGAGACACCCACCATGCGATTTCAATACTGGTTTTCCGTGCTCGCTGTGCTCGGCCTGCTGTCCCTCGCCGACGCGGCAGTGCCGCGCGGAGGCCGGGGCGGTGGCGGCGGAGCCCGACCGGGCGGCGGGGG
>JAIBBI010000172.1 GCA_019694755.1 Gemmataceae bacterium | reverse complement strand
CAGTGGGCGGCCACTACGCCTAATCAGAAACCGAAAATGCCGATGTTCTACTTCACAAGGTGATGAAACCGAAGACTCGTTGGGCGGGATGTAAACTATAGAGCCCTCGGCGTTAGATTTCGCCGAGAGCACTCCGTGCGCATTCTTCTCGATGCCTCCTGCGGCCGGATGATAGGCTGTTCCCCATCATCACAGATCACAGGCGGGCACGGTTGTGCGGTGCACTTTCCCCCCGCCGTCCCGCCCCGCGCTATTGCTCCGCTGTTCATTCTCGTCGATGAAATGCTGGACAACCTCTTCGGCTCCTGCCAGATCACCATCCGCGACGCGTGACCTGGCGTGCCGGTCACCCGCTGGATCGACTTCGCCGCCCGAGGCCGAAGTGATGGCAGTCGTCATGACTTTGCTCACGGCTCGCGGTGATTCGATGACTT
The DNA here is from genome assembly GCA_019694755.1 of Gemmataceae bacterium. Lineage (GTDB taxonomy): Bacteria > Planctomycetota > Planctomycetia > Gemmatales > Gemmataceae > JAIBBI01. Next base: position 8,015 of record JAIBBI010000172.1, on the reverse strand, counting down.
TCCTTCACTTTCAATCGGTAGGACGTTAGCCGGGTTCGGGAAGTTGGGATAGAATTGTTGTCGAATGCCGACGACCAACGGTGCCCGGTGAGCGACACGTCGTTCAGCCAATTTCGTGAGCAACTCGCACAGGGCCAGGGCGACGCCTGGGAAAAACTCTACTGCAAGTATTTCGGTTCGCTCGTTCGCATCGCGTCGCAGCGCCTCAATCAACGGCTCAACGCGAAGACCGATCCCGAGACGGTGGCTCAGACCGTCATGAGGACCTTTTTTCGCCGACACCGCGACGGCCAGTTCAAGGACTTGGACAGTTGGGATAAGCTCTTCGGCCTCTTGGTCTGGATTGTGAAGTGCAAATGCGCCAACCGCCGGCGCACGCATCAGACGCAGGGCCGCTCGGTGGACATGGAGCAGGCCGGCCAAGAGGGGTTGCTGCCCGACCGCGAGCCGACGCCCCACGAAACGGCGGTGATGAACGAAACCGTCGACCGTTGGACCGCGAGCCTGGACGAGATCGAGTCGCAAGTCCTGGCACTCAGCCTCGGACAAAAAAGCGTCGGTGAAATCGCCGCCGAGATAAACATGTCGGAGCGAGCCGTTTGGCGGATGTTGCAGCGAGCACGCCAGCGGTTGGAGGAGACGGGCGAGTAGGCCCGAGTTTACGAATCGGGTGAATGATCGAGCGACGGTGGGGTGTTGATCAAATCGGATTTGCCGTCGGCGGGAATGCTCTTGCTCGGTGCCTCTCGCTTACGAAAATCGTCGCGTCGTTCGACGATTGCTTGAAAAGTCGGATTCGCCGCCAGCACACGGTCGCAGGCAAGCAACATGGGAGACCAAGAGCCCAGGCGTTTGCAGGCCTCTTCCAGTTCGTCCCAGACGCGGGTTTCGCTCGGCAACGCAGTCGCGACCCAACTTAAGTGAAATGCCACAGCATAAGGGCTGTTCGCCTTGGCCGAAGTTTGGGCCTCGCGACGGTGCCATTGGACATCGATGCGGTTTTTGGCGCGGACCGTGGCAAGGTCGCGGTCACTGGTCTTGGGGCGGAAAATGTGGATGTCGCGGCCGTGGGGAACGGCGACCCACTCCTTGGTCGGGTGCCGGTGCCTATCCTGTTGCCACACCAGTTTTGACTCGGCGGGCCGGGTCGTGAAGTGATTGCGGAGCAGGCAATCAACATCTGAGCCGGCAAAGATCCTCAGCACCTCGCCCTTGGAGTCGAACCTGACTTGCCCGACGGCGCATGCCACTTCGTTGCAGAGCACCGAGGGAATCTGATGAACGCACTCCCACTCAACGCAACCCCATAGGCGGGCTTTTTGGTCGCCACCAAGACTCGCCAGCCATCGGCCGTCGGGGCTAAAGGCCACGTCTCTCACGTGGTCCGTGTGTCCGTGAAGCACCGCCAGCGGCAGCGTCGTGTTGGCCGCGTCCCACGTAATCACCGTGCAGTCGTCGGCGCTGATGAGCTTTGCGTCGTCTTCTGTAAAACCAACGAATCGAATCGGTTTCGCGTGGCCTTCGAGTGAAGTCTTGATTTTCCCCGACGGCAGTGACCAGATGGAGATGACTTTGTCTTCGCCGCCCGCCACGGCCGTTCGTCCGTCCTTGCCGATCGCGACGGCCCATACGGAATTAGCCCCTTCGGACCGTAAGCGAGCGATTTCTCGGCCGCCGTCAACGCTCCAGACCAACACGGCGCCGCCGAACGTGCCTGAAATGATCTGCGAACCGTCTTGGCTGAACGCGATTGCGGTAATCGCGTTGGAGGATCGCGTCGACCAAAGTGGTTTACCGGCTATCCTGTCCCAGAAAATCACGGAACCGTCGATGTGGCCGGAAGCGAAGTGAACGCCGTCCGGACTCAGGGTCACGAACGTAGCGGGACTCGCGACTTCATACCGTCTCGACATGCCAGTGGTCATGTCATGAATGACGACCGCCTTTCCGGCCGTGATCGCGACCAGATTTCCGTCATCGGAAAGAGAAATCGCATGCATTTCCAGTAAAGCGTCATACGTGCCGACCGACAACGTGGCGAGTTTAGCGCCTGTCTTACAGTTCCAAACATGAGTCGACGTCATGTCGCTGAATGCCAGAACAGTGCCGAACCGATTGATGGATCCGCTGCCGAGGTTCCGCTCTGTTTGCGGCAGCGACTTAATGAGGTCACCCGATCCAAAGTCGCAGACGCAGAACTGCGCGTTGACGGAGTCAAGAAACGCCAGAGTGTTTGTGGCCGGGTTGACAATAGGCCGCCCAACGTTTTCATTGCCGCTGGCCCGATATGTGAAATTCGGCAATTGAACCGGACTTCTCAAGTCGTGCAACGCAATTGAACAGTAAGAGCCGGCCGTTGCAATCCGGGTGCCCTCCGGCGATAAGGCGATTAGGGGCCCTGCTCCGCGCAAGGGTATCTCCTGGTCGGCGTTGAGGCTCGCAAAGACAAAGCCGCCCCGGTGATCGACAACGACGTGCGACCCGTCTGGGCAGATTCGGCCATTGAACCAGTCTCTTCGGACTAGTTTCTCAGTGGCGGAGCGATAATCCCAAAGCACGAAGCCTTTGCCTGAAGCCGCTAGGTATTTGCCGTCGGGCGTGAATTCCAGTCCCGGACAAGCAGGATCATAGCCGCTGTCTGTTGAACGGTGATATTTTTCCCAAGGCAGTTCGACCCGAATTGCGCCGGATTTGGAATCGATCAGTCTGATATGCTTGCATTCATCGTTCGAGAATGCCGCGATCAACGAACCGTCCGGACTGAATGTCGCGGCAAGCCGCCCCGGAAATGCCCGCAATTGCTTGAGGGTCGTGCTCGAAAAGACGCGGACGTCATGGATTGAGCGAAAGCTATACGATCGCCCGTCTTCGGATGAACGAAAATCAGTTGTCTTGCTGACGGCCGAGACAAACTCCGTGCCGTCATGGTTGAACGAAACGCCGTTGAGATTGCCGTCCACGCCGTCAGTTACTTGAAGTTGGCCCGTGGCAATGTCCCATCGCGACAACAGGCAGCTGGGGTTTTCCGGGTACTTCGACCAAAGAAACTGAGGCGAGTCGTCCGGCCGGCTGTAGGCGATGATCAGAGATCGGCTGTTCGGATCAAACCGCAAGGCAAAAACCCTGCCCACGCGAACCGGAAGCGTGAGATGTTCGACACCGGTGAGAGCATTCCAAATTCGTACCGAGGAATCGAAACTGGCGCTCGCCAACCACTTGCCGTCCGGGCTGAAGGCCAAAGCCTGCAGTTGGTCCGAATGCCCTAACAATTCGGCATAACCGCCGCGGAGCGAGTTGTAGAAATGCCACCAGGCCCAGTCGCGGTGCTCGGCAGGTATTGTCAGAAGTGCGCTCCGCGCGCCGTTCTGGTCGACCATCTCCGAAGGATGGTGGGCCAGTCGGAATGTCGAATACGAGAGTACCTCGCGGAGTTGCCGACTCGCCTCCTTTTCCTTGTTCCGTTGCTCTGCGGTTTCAGCGTTCGCGGCCTTGGCGACTGCTAGCGCATCCTCGGCGCGACGTCTTGACTGCAGCACCTGGTTCCACGAGACCGTCGCCAGTACCCCCATCACTGACAGCGCCAGTCCCGCAACGGCCAGAGGCCTGTAATACCGCCCCACAAACTTCCGCACCCGATATGCTGCACTCGGCGGGCCCGCCAACACCGGCTCATTGCGGAGGTGCCGCTCGATATCGGCGGCGAGATCGGTGGCGGACTCGTAGCGCCGGCTGCGTTCCTTCTCCAAACATTTCAGGATGATCCAGTCCAAGTCGCCGCGGAGCTGCCCGGCCAGCTTCTTTGGGTCGGTCCGCCGGGCCTTCGCGGCCTCCGAGTCGACTTCCAACGTCGATACTTTGGTGCTCGGCTTGGTCGGCTCGACGTCCTTGATCATTCGCAACAGCCCGAGCAGGTCCACCGGCTGGCGCGGCGTTCGCCCGAAAGGCACGCTCCCGGTCATCAACTCGTAAAGGACGATGCCCAGCGCGTAGATGTCCGCCCGCGTGTCGATGTCCAAGTTGGTCAGCTCTGCCTGTTCGGGCGCCATGTACTCCGGTGTTCCGAGTACCTTGCCCGCTTCGGTGTAGACCGTCTGGTCCGTCAGTTTGCTGCCGGTCGCCTTGGCCACACCGAAGTCGATCACTTTCGCAATCGGCTTGCCATCGTACAGCGCGACCAGGATATTGGAGGGCTTCAGGTCGCGGTGGATCAGACCCTTCTGGTGCGCGTGCTGTACGGCCTGGCAAACCGGAATGAACAACTCCAGCCGCTCGCGCGGCGTGAGCCGGGCGACGTCGCAGTAGTGCGTTATCGGTTCGCCCTTGATGTACTCCATCACGAAATATGGCGCGCCGGTGTCCGTCGTTCCCGCGTCGAGCACCTTCGCGATGTTCGGATGGTCCATCAGCGCCAGTGCCTGCCGCTCTTGCTCGAAACGGGCGAGTATCTGGCTGGAGGCCGGGCCGGGCTTGATGAACTTGACGGCCACCCGCCGGCGAACGGGTTCGAGCTGATCGGCGACATACACTACGCCCATGCCGCCATCGCCGAGCGACTCACGCAACTTGAATGGGCCGACGGTCATGCCCGCGCTGAAGGCCGCCATCGGCCGAGTCGCTTCCGCGCGTCGGCTGTCAAGTTCGGCCCAGATCTGAACCAGGTTTGCAGCCCGCCCGGCATCGGCGAAGTGGTCCGGGTAGCGGCGCTGGTAGTCATCGAGGGCCACGGGCAGCGACCGAAGCAGGCGACATTCCATGTCGATGGGAATCAGCTCGGCCAACAGCAGGTGGCGATGTTGCGCGTCGCCGAGGTAGTCGTCGATTGCCGGTTCGCCGCCTTCCCGCCACGCCAGGGCAAAGCGCTTCTGTGCTTCATACACCGCGTCAGGCAAGTCGCCGTCTTCGATGGCCATCTTGGTCATTGTCTTCGCTCCGGTGGACTTCGGCCCATTTCGGTCTGTCTACATATGCGACTGGTGGGTGTCGCACCAATGTTCATCACCATCTTCCGGAGAAACTGCCACGAAATCGCCGGCTGCCCGTTTTTTTCGTCCGCGTCACTCGGTGCAAAGGAAAACCGGACCCTCGGGTTTGACGAAAAGGCGGCTACTGCCGCCCGCTTCTTACCTGTCTCGGATCGAGCCGGATGAACGGGCTCAGTCTGCCGAAACTCCAGTAGCTGAGTCCTTTGGTTTGGCAGGCCATCATCGCCGAGTTTCTTGAGTAGCCTTGACCGTCTGGTGGGTACGAGATTCCTTCGGTTTCCGTCGCTGTCAGCGACCGCCCAAAGCCGTACGAAGTATCCGGATGGTCCAACGAACCGCGGCACCGATGCGATCGCTCGGTTAGGACAGGTCCGCGGATCCCGGCAGGGGCAACGAGAAGCCCTGCGCGGATTCGACAGAGGATCTTCGCCTCCCTCAAAATCGTCGAGCGACTGGATATCGAAGGCGAGGTCGTAAGGCTCGAGGATCTTTCGGGCAGCAGGCGGGAGCGACCAGCGCAAGGGACCCGCACAAGAGAGCTGCGAATAAGGTCCGTGCGCCAAAGTCGGCGGCCGTCACCAAACACGGTGATACCAAACGCGATGCGAGAATCGCCGGATACCGTGGCCGGATCAGAACTCCGAGACCGACTTCCCGCCAATCTTCCGCCCCGCTATCGCCTCCTGGAAGCCCCTCTCCCGCACCGGATCCCTCCTCGCCTCCATCGCTCCACTCAGCTTTGGAAACCCCGGCGCTAACACAGAGCGCAAGCAGATTGAGCACAGAAGGGACACAAACCTGCAACGGAGCGGTTGGTAATGGTCGGAGGGCCACACGGGAGGAGGGAACAGTGAGTTTTCTCCTCCAGCAGGTTTCGGCAGTTTTCGGCGTTGGGCGGATTGGGGGCGAACTCGCCGCCCAAGACACACTACCGACCACGCGTCCCGATCCTTCCGATGCAAGCCCGGTACGATCGAATCCCTCCGACCGGAAGACCAAGCCAACGGTAATTGCCTACAGGCGATTCATGGACGGCTTCCAACGAGCCCGCCTGGCTGCGTCCGACACCAGCCGTAACTCCGATGGCGATTGCGGTCTTACTTAGTCACGATCGGCGGATACGGCGTCAAATCCTCCCTGTTCGGGTCACGTTGAAGTTCTGTACATAACTGGATGACGTGCTCTTCGGCGGCCTGTGGGTAAATCGGTACTTTTAGCCGCCGAACCTGGTGAATGAAGTTTGTGCCCGTTTCAACGTCGACCTTGCCGCCCGGTGTACTGGTAGTTGTGGCAGAGCCCAAAAATGCATCCGACGAACACTTGCCCAGAAACACCGTGACGCGGATTAGTCCGGTGCTGGCGTTGATCCCCAACTTCGTCGACGCACCTTCGTCAGGCTTGCGCAGCACGAACGTATTTGCGGTGTCGCCTGCATTTTGAAATCCACGAATCGTCACGACAGCGTTGCCTTCGCCAGCAACGCTGCTAACGACGCCTCGGCCGTCCGGTGCAACACCGATTACGGCGTATCCAGGCTGTGTGAGAACCCATTTCCTCATCAGTTCGGGCTCGCGCGCAACGAAACTGCTGCGCCACTTCCCGTTGTTCTGATGATCCTCAATTTGCTCCGCGATGGTGCCGCGTTCGTTCACTTGAACCGCCACCGGAAACAGCCTTTGAGGGTCGTTTTTCAGCCGGTATGAGTTGATAAGCCGTCCATCCCTCGGATCTGGAATGCTGACAACGTCCTTGGGTGGCATCGACCCAGTGCGCGTCAAGCGAATTTCGAGGAGCAATTCGCCCCTGCTCATAGCATCTTCGAGGTCTTTGGGGATGATCGCGTAGGTGATTGGATCGAACTCACCGACCTTCCGCATGAGTGGAATGGGACGCGGATTGCCGCCATTCGGCACGGCAAAAAGCTCCGGTTTCACCACCGGGTTGTTGTCGGCTACTTGTGTACCGCCGGTGACGCCACGAAACGAACTCCAACCAAATGGCGCTGTCACCTTCGCGACCTTTTTGTTCTCGTCTTTCGAGATGAGCGTCACTTCAGATTTATCTTCCCCGATCCGCGCGAACACCAAGACATCGATCGCACCTTTCAACTCCTCGCGCAACCACCGGCTGACTTCGTCGGGATGGGCCGGAGTCAGCGTGGCCAGGTCGTTGCCCTCGCGGTTCAGTGACTTCAGTTCGTTGGCGATGGCATCTGGGCCGAGAATGTACGGTTTGTTTGGAGTGGCAGGCCAGTCCCTGAGCAGCCGAAGGAATTTGACTTCCATCTCTGCGAGTTTCGGATTGAGTTTCTGAGGGCGGCCACCGTTCTCGTCACCAAACGCCAGGACGGCAACGCGCGGCCGGCTTTCCGTGAGTGTGGCAAGGCCCTTCAGGGTATCTGCCGCGAATTTCTCAGTTGATCTTTCGGACGCGGACGCGATTTGGGCCGATGCGACGGTAAATACGCATAGGACACACTTTGCGATCTGAGTAAAACTCTTCATTGTCGGTCCTTGTTCTGGAGATCAGCGGGGAAGTGTTTTGAGGATGTTAGCCGCGGTCTTGTCTTCCGGGACGAGGTCTAGCGCACGCCGGCAGTAAGAAGCCGCCTTGTCGTATGTCGGCCTTGCCGCGTCCAGATCGAAGTTGCCCTCAATCCGGTCGGCTTCTGCTTTCAGAAGCCTTGCGGCCAAGTTGCACAGGTTTGCCTTGCATTCCTTCGGTAAGTCGGACTTCTCGGCCGCTGCCAGCCCAGCCAAAGTGTCTTCCAATGCTTCTTTCTCCTTGCCAATCTGCTGTCGAGCGGTCGCACGCCACAACAGGCACAGTGCATCCTCTCGCAGCAGCAACCCTCTCGTCGCTTCAACCTCGGCATCGACATATCGCCCTTCGTTCAATGCGAGGAGGGCAGAGTCCTGATGGCTGGCGACTGACAGGCCGATCCTGTCCTGCTGCTTCTCGAGGAGCGTCACCTCCGTTCTGGCTCGCCGTGATGAGTAGTACGTCACCGTGGTGAGGAAAAACACGGCAACC
>JAIBBI010000171.1 GCA_019694755.1 Gemmataceae bacterium | reverse complement strand
TCAAGTTCCTCGCCATGTTCGCGATCGTGGGTAGCCTCGAATCGCTTCTGAGCGCGGAAGCGATCGACATGCTCGACCCCTGGCGGCGGAAGACCAACTTCAACCGCGACCTCCTCGGCATCGGCGTCGCCAACACGCTGGCCGCCTCGCTGGGCGGATTGCCGATGATCTCCGAGATCGTCCGGAGTTCCGCGAACATCAACAACGGCGCGCGGACCCGCGGGGCCAACTTCTTCCACGCGGCGTTCATCCTCGGCTTCGCAGTGTTCCTGCCGAACCTGATCCACCAGATTCCCCTGGCCGCGCTGGGCGCGATGCTGGTTTTCACCGGCTACCGCCTGGCGTCGCCGAAGGAATTCGTGTCGATGTACCGGGTCGGCCCCGAGCAACTGGTCATCTTCCTCACGACGATGATCGTGACGCTCTCGACCGACCTGCTCGTGGGCATTCTCGCGGGGATCGCCGTCAAGTATGTGATTCACCTGATGCGGGGCATGCCGATCCGCACGACGCTCCGGCCCGACGTTCGCGTCGAAGAGCACCCGGAGGAGGGGCACCTCGTGGCCGTCTCCGGCTCGGCCGTGTTCAGCAACTGGATCGGGTTGCGGAGCCGGCTGGAGCAGTACACCGCAAGCGAGCGGATCGTGCTCGACTTGTCAGACACGCGGCTGGTCGATCATACTGTCATGGAGAAGCTCTCGGAGCTCAAACGACAGTTTGCCGACAGTGGTCGGCGGCTGGAAGTGGTGGGCCTGCACAACCACAAGCCCCTCTCCCGCCACCCGAATGCCGCCCGCCGCCGGGTCGACTCCGCGGAATCCCTGTCGTGAGCGACCGCCACGAGAATATGGGAGTCTCCTTGGACGACCACGCGATCGGCTCGGGCCCCCACGGTGACGCGCTGCTGTTGAGCCGGATCGAGCACGCGGCCCACTACCTGCCCGCGCAGGGGCCGATCGCGGTCTTCATCCACCACAACACGCTGCACGGCTTCGAGCACCTGCCGTTCCGCGAGGCGGTGGAGTCCGGCGCGCGGGTGTTCGGCTGTGAGCCGTACCTGCCCGAGCCCGACTACCGAGCCGCGTTCCGCAAGGGCCGCATCCGCGAGGTCGATCTCGAGGCGGCGATGCGCGACGAGTACGGCGACCGCCTTTCGGAGGCACTCGCCCCGGCACTGACCCGGCAAAAGCTCTACGCCGCAATCCTGCAGTACCGATTTCCGACGGGCACTGCCGAAGAGCTTCGCTGGTATATGGCGGAGCACGAATCGCTCCGCCGGGTCCGCCCCGACGTGTCGGCCGTCGTGCGCAGCCGGTTCATCGCCGAGACGCGGCGCTGGGCCATGCGCGACCTCCGCGCCGGCACGACGCGGGAGCCCCGCCTTCGCGGCGTCGAGTCGTGGGGCGACTCCGAATGGGAGAGCTTCGCCCTCGAATCGCTCTGGCAGGCGTGCCGCGACCGCGCGGCCGACGTGCCGGCCACGCCCGAGCCCGCCTCCCGCCCCTTGCGGGTTCGCGACCTGCTGTTGCGGCAGACCGGTGTCGATGCCGACCTGCTCGTCGACGACATTCTGATCCCGTTCGTCGCCGCGTTCCTCGATCAGGGCGTGGCCCACTGGCCGCTGCCGGATCGCGAGGCCGGGTTCTACCGCTCGTTCATTCACCTGTTTGGCGAGGCCCGGCACACAGCCCACGCCTGGCACGCGGACCTGCTCCGCGAGTTGAGCCGGCTGCACGAATCCCACACGACGCCGCTGGCCAGCATCCGCGAGTCGCTCGCCGAATTGGGAGTCGCGCCGGCCGACGAAGAGCAGTTCTTCATCGAGACGCTGCTCGCGCTGCGCGGCTGGGCCGGGATGGTCCGCCAGGTGGAGACGCGGGCCGACCGCGTGATCCGGCCGATCCCTGCCGGCAGCCTCGTCGAGTTCCTCGCCATCCGCCTGATCCTCGACCGAGTGGCCGCGAACTACATCGCCGGCCGGCTGATGACCAAGTCGGTATCGCTCGCGGAACTCCGGACGCAACTGCCGTTGCCCGCCCCCAGGAGTCGCAGCAAGGAGCAGCGGGCGTTCCCGCTGTTTCAGCTCGCGCAGATCTGGGGCTGGACCGCGGCCGACGTCCTCCAGCTGTCGCCGGCCGAAATGGCGTCGATACTCACCGCTATCGAGACATTTACGACGGTCGAGCGACGACGGGTTTTGCACGCGGCGTACGAGCGGCGGTTCCGGACGACCGTGTTCGACGCTCTCATGCTCCAGGCCCGAACACCCGCACCAACGCCCGCGGCCCCGCGCTTTCAGGCCGTGTTCTGCATCGACGAGCGCGAAGAGTCGTTTCGCCGGCACCTCGAGGAGATCGCCCCGGACTGCGTGACCTTCGGCACGGCCGGGTTCTTCGGCGTCGCCGTCTATTTCCGCGGCATCGAAGACGCGCACTTTACGCCGCTCTGCCCCATCGTCATCCGGCCCAAGCACTGGCTGATCGAAGAGAGCGACGACGATGTCGCCGCGACCGGCCGGCGGTCGCGCACACGCAAGCTCATCGGCGAAGCGTCGCGGCGCGTGCAGGTCGGTAGTCGGGGGCTCGGAGCCGGCGCGATACTCACAACGGCGTTCGGCGTGCTGGCCACCGCGCCCCTCGTTGCCCGGACGCTGCTACCACGTCTCACGGCCCGCATCCGCAGTACTTTCCAGCGGGTGGTGGCGGCCCCGACGACGCATCTGCACCTGGAGCGGACCACGGCCGAGCCCGGGCCGGACGGCTCCAGCATCGGGTTCAGCGTGAGCGAGATGGCCGACATCGGCGAACGCGTCCTCCGCGACATCGGCATGACCCGCGTCTTCTCGCGGCTCGTGTTCTTCATCGCGCACGGGTCCGGCAGCCAGAATAACCCGCACAAATCCGCGTACGACTGCGGCGCGTGCGGCGGCAGCCCCGGATCGCCCAACGGCCGGTCGCTGGCCCAGATGCTCAACGACCCGCGCGTCCGCGACAGGCTGCGTACCCGCGGCATTGCCATCCCCGATTCCACATGGTTCGTCGGCGGACTGCACAACACCTGCGCCGACAGCATCCGCCTCTTCGACACCGGCGCGATCCCCGCGTCGCACCAGGCAGAGTTTGATCGCATCGAAGGGGAGCTGAACGAGGCGGCCGACCGCAACGCCCACGAGCGTTGCCGGCGGTTCGAGACTGCGCCGCTCGACCTCACTCCGCGGGCGGCTCACAACCACGTCGAAGCCCGCTCCGAAGACCTGGCCCAGACCCGGCCGGAACTCGGCCACGCGACCAACGCCATCTGCATCGTCGGCCGGCGCGAGCGGACCCGCGGCCTGTTCCTCGACCGTCGGGCGTTTCTGACCTCCTACGACCCGACGCAGGACACGCCCGAGGCGGCCGTGCTCACGCGCACGCTCCAGGCCGTCGTCCCCGTCTGCGGCGGCATCAATCTCGAATACTACTTCTCGCGGACCGACAACGCCCGCTACGGCTGCGGCAGCAAGCTGCCCCACAACGTCACGGGCCTGCTCGGCGTCATGGACGGGGCGGCCAGCGACCTGCGGACCGGCCTGCCCTGGCAGATGGTCGAGATTCACGAACCGGTCCGCATGGTGATGGTCATCGAGACAACGCCGGAGATCATGCTCGGGGTCATGGCGAAGAACCCGTCGATTGATCAGTTCTTCCGCAACGAATGGTCGCACCTCGCGCTGCTCGACCCGCATTCGCCCCGGCTGAAGTGGTTCGTTGACGGCGAGTTCCGCGATGTCGAGCCCTCTGTGGAGTCGCTGCCGCACAGCAACTCCTCGGCCGACTGGTATCGCGGCTGGCGCGACCACCTCGAGTTCGCCAGCATCCGTTCGCCCCGGAGCCCCGCATGAACATCGAATCACTGATGACCGATGTCTGCGGCCCGCTGGTCCTGCTCGCGCCGACCGTTCTGTTCGCGATCCTGGGCGGGCTGACGCTGACTGGCCGACCGCTACCGGAAAAGCTCATCAACCGCATGTGCATCTCGGCGGGGAGCCTCGGCTTCGTCGCCTCCCTGCTCATGCTGGGCCTCATGCTCGCCGGCCACAGCCGGCACGTGGCCATCGAGTTTGGCGAGTGGATTCACCTGCCCAACTTCCACCTCAACGTGAAGTTCGTCTTCGACCGGCTCTCCGTTCCGCTCGCAATCCTCTCGTTCCTCCTGTGCAGCACCATCGGATCGTTTGCGACGCGCTACCTTCACCGCGAGCCGGGCTATCAGCGGTTCTTCGTGCTGCTCTCGCTGTTCATGGCCGGCATGGTGATCGCGTCGGTTGCCGGCACGGTCGAGACGCTGTTCACCGGTTGGGAATTCGTCGGGCTGTCGTCGGCACTGCTGGTCGCGTTCTTTCAGGAGCGGCCCGCGCCCGCCCGCAACGCCTTCCGCGTCTGGGTGGTTTACCGTATCTCCGATGCCGCCCTGCTGCTGGCCGCCGTAGCGCTGCATCACCTGACCGGCGAGGGTGACTTCGACCGCGCCCTGGGCGGCGGCCCCTGGCCCGAAGGCGTCACGCCCCTCTCGGCATACAACTCGCTCATCGTCGGCTCGCTGCTGTTGTTCGCCGCGGCGGGCAAATCCGCCCTCGTTCCGTTCTCCGGCTGGCTGCCACGGGCGATGGAGGGGCCGACCCCGTCGAGCGCGGTCTTTTACGGTGCGCTGTCCGTCCACCTCGGCGCTTTCCTGCTCTTGCGTGTGAGCCCGCTGCTCGATCAGTCGCTGATCCTCTGCGTGCTCGTGACGGCACTCGGTCTCGCGACTTCGGTTTACGCATATCTGGCCGGCGCGGTGCAGACTGACATCAAGTCGGCCCTGTCGTTCGCGTCGCTGTCGCAGGTGGGGCTGATCGTCGCGGAGATCGGCGTCGGGTTCCGGTATCTCGCGCTGATCCACCTGCTCGGCCATGCGTGCCTACGGACGCTGCAGTTTCTGCGGGCGCCCAGTCTGCTCGCGGACTTCAACTCGCTCGAAAACGCGATCGGCCAGCGGCTGCCGTCCGTGGATCGCGGCCGCTGGCTGTCGACGCGGGCCTACCGCTTCGCGCTGGCCCGCGGCTTCCTCGACGCGCTGCTCCTCCGACTCGTGGTCACGCCGTTCGTGCAGACCTTCCGCTGGTGCGATCGCCAGGAGCGGCGGTGGGCCGCCTGGCTCGCCGGGCCCGGCGCGGAATCGCGATCGAAGCCGGAGGAATGGTCATGACGGCTTCGGAGATTCCCTGGGTCGAGTTGGCCATCAGTCTGCCGCTCATCGGCGCGGTGGTCACCGGTCGCATCCGCGACCCCCGGCGGGCGTTTCAGGCGGGCGTGGCCTTCACCGGCCTGACGCTCGCGCTCAGCATCGCCGCGATGATCGTGTTCTTCACCGGCACGCCGTACTACTCGCTGCAGGAGCGGCTGCTCGGCTCGGCCATGTTCCGACTCGACGAGTTGAACGCGCCGCTGCTGCCGCTGGTCGCGCTCCTGCACTTCCTGACCTGCGTTGCCACGCCGCGGAGCAAGATGCGGAGGTTCTCGGTCGGCTGGTCGCTGACCTCCGAGTCGATCCGCCTGGCGATCTTCGCGTGCCAGTACCCGCCGTTACTCCTCGCGCTCCTGGTCCTGTGCGTTCTTCCGCCGGTCATGGAACTCCGCAACCGCCGGGAGCCGGTCCGTGCGTACGCGATTCACATGGCACTTTTTGTCGTGCTGCTGATCGGCGGCGGCGCGGGCCTGCAATTATCGGGGAAGGGCGCCTTCGCCGGCTGGGCGTCGGCCGCGATGATGCTGGCGATCCTGTTGCGGTGCGGCATGGCGCCGACGCACACCTGGCTCATCGACTGGCTCGAGCGGGCATCGTTCGGGAACGCGATCCTGTTCGTGACGCCGCTCACGGGCATGTACGCGGCCGTGCGTCTGGTGCTGCCGGTCGCCCCCGATTGGGTGCTGAACACCATCGGCCTCGCGTCGCTCGTCACCACGGTTTATGCCGCGGGAATGGCCCTGATCCAGAACGACGCCCGGCGGTTCTTTGCGTACTTCTTTCTGAGTCAGGCGTCGATCGTGTTGATCGGCCTAGAACTGCACACGCCGGCCGCGCTGGCCGGGTCGCTGTCGATGTGGATTTCCAGCAGCCTGTCGCTCACCGGCTTCGGCCTGACGCTGCGAGCGCTCGAGGCCCGGATCGGCCGGGTGGACCTCACGCGGTTTCACGGCCTTTATCGGCGGACGCCGTCGCTGGCGATCGCGTTCATGATCACCGGCCTGGCGTGCGTCGGCTTCCCGGGCACGCTGGGGTTCGTTGCGGCCGAGTTGATCGTCGACGGCGCGGTGGTGGCCGACCCGGTGGTCGGGCTCGGCGTCGTCCTCGCGACCGCGCTCAACGGCATGGCCGTCGTGCGTGTTTACCTGCTGCTGTTTACGGGGGCCGACGAGCCTTCGACGCTATCCTTGATCATGGGCCCGCGCGAGCGGTTCGCGATCCTGACGGTACTGGCCCTGGTGATCGGCGGCGGCCTCTACCCGATGCCGGGCGTCGCCAGCCGCGACCGCGTCGCCCGCACCATCCTCGCCGAGCGGGCGGTGACCGTCCCCGGGGCGGCGGTGCCCGCGGCGGGGCATTGAAAGGTCAATTGATTCGAGCGCTGTCGATCATACCCTTCAGTTCTTTGCGTTTCGACTGTACTTGCAGTTTCTGGACTTTGTTCTGAAAGGTCTCGCAGCCCATCGCCAACAGGACGGCGAGGAAGATCATAACTCGTGCCGGGCGAAATCTGCGCATTGGATCAACCATCTGAGATTAGTCACATCGAATCAGGAATGCCCGCGGACGCGAGAACTGTCAAGGGCACCGTTGAATTCCGAAGTCGACGAGAGCGAAACTGGATTGACGCGAGCGTGGCCTGTCATGGCCCCGGTTTTTTGACACTCGAAGGCCACATTCGGCCGCGGGAGCGCGTCTCGCCTGTTGGCCGAACGCCGGCCTCCACTTTTTTCTCATGCTTGCTTCACCCATCGGATATAATCACGGCTGACTTCCACGAGACAAAGGGACGGGGATGGAGTCGGACGAGGAATTCCGATCGTTGCTTGAACGAGTCGGCCAGAACGACGAGGAGGCCATCACCGAACTCGTCCGCCGGTATGAGCCGGAGATCCGGACCATGGTCCGGGCCTGGCTCCGGCCGTGGGAACTCAAGCTGCGCACCGTGTTCGACTCCAACGACATTTGCCAATCCGTGCTGGCGTGGTTCTTCACGAAGAACGCCGCCGGGCGGTACGACCTCGACAGCCCGAGCAACCTCCGCAACCTTCTGCGGGTGATGGTGCGCAACCGCGTGTATTACCGCATCCGCGGCACCAAGAACGACACGCGGACCACCTCCATGCCCACGGATATCGACAGTAAGCAGGTGCCTCCCGACGAGGCGCTGGCCGAGAAGGAGCTATTCGAGGCCGTGTTCTCGCGGTTCACCCCCGAAGAGGGCGAATTGGCCCGCCGACGGATGTACGGCGAGTCGTGGGACGAGATCTCCGCGCAGGTGGGCGGCACGGCCGACGCCCGGCGCATGCAACTGGCCCGGGCGGCCAACCGGCTGGCACGGGAACTCACCGTCAACGACTGAGTAACATGCCCCACACCGCCCGGGCGATCGGTGACTTCCGCACCTGGCTGGAGGCCCGGCCCGAACTCGACGGTGCCAACGTCGCCGACGCGGTCGCCCGCGATCAGGAAACCCGCTGGCAGCGCGGCGAACGAGTACTCATCGAGACTTATCTTGGCCTGCACCCCGCTCTCGCCGACCCCGGCATCCGCGCCGACTTGATCTACTCCGAAATCCTTCTGCGCGAGTCGGTCGGCGACGCCGTCAGTGCCGAGGAATACACCTTTCGCTTCCCCGATCTCAGCGAGCGGATTGCACGGCTCTTCAAACTCCATCAGGCATTTGCACCGCCCGCCGACGCGAAAGCCACGCCCAAGATCAACTTCGGCACAAACAGCGCGAAGCCGACGGCCAGGGGCGTGCCGCCGGTTATCCTGCCCGGCTTCGACATTCTGGAGGAACTCGGGCGGGGCGGCATGGGCGTCGTCTACAAAGCCCGGCAGCACGACCTCGGCCGAATCGTCGCGCTCAAGGTCCTGCGCACCGACGGGTTCGATGTCGGCTGGTCCGACCGTTTGCGCCGGGAGGCCAGCGCACTCGCCCGGGCCCAGCATCCCAACATTGTGCAGGTTTTCGACGTCGGCACGTTCGAGGGCCGGCCGTACCTGGTGATGGAGTACCTCTCCGGCGAGACGCTGGCCGACCGCCTGCGCGACGGCCCGCTCCGGCCCCGCGAGGCGGCCGAGTTGATCCGCACCGTGGCCGACGCGGTCCACGCCGCCCACGAGGCCAATCTCGTCCACCGTGACCTCAAGCCGGCCAATGTTCTCTTCACCAACCCGCAA
>JAIBBI010000170.1 GCA_019694755.1 Gemmataceae bacterium | reverse complement strand
GATCCGTTACAATGCCGTGCTCGCACTTGCCCACCGCTGTGCGCAGCCATTCGCCGACTCTGGCACGCTCTAGGTCATGACCGAGTTGCTGGACGAGAAGCAGCAACTGAGCAACTTCCGGCTCACCCGCAAAGACGGGTCGGTGGTCGCGAACCCACCCGCCGCCCGCATGTGTCTGCTCGGCGGCCTGACCGCCATCGCCGACTACCGAAAGCTCCAGGCCGCCGGCGACCTCACCGCCCTCCGCCCCGCCGTCGAAAAGCTCGGCACGAGTTCCGACCCGGGCGTTGCCAGGGAAGCCCGGTCGGCCCTCGAACTGCTCGCGCCGCGGAAGTAGCTCATGGACCTCGAAGCGCTGAATGTCAAGCTGTCGTACCCGCTGATCATCACCGGCGTGGCCGCCGCCCTGATCGGGTTCTTCTGGTTCGTCGGCCGGCTGTTCAACCGGTCCAAGCCGTTCCCGCGCGGGCTCGTCGCTCCCGCGGTGTTGATTCTCGTGGGCCTCGCCGTCGCGTCGGCCCCGCCGGTGATCGGCAAGCTCGTGCCCATCGATCTCGGGCCCCGCGACAAGATGGTCGAGGGTGAACGCCATCTGACGCTCACCGGCTGGGACCGCAAGGATTACGCCTTCCTCGCTTCCAAGCCCGACACCGTCGTGCTGCAGATGGCCAATACCGACGTGACCGATGCGACCGTGGCCCTGCTTGCGGAATACTCCAAACTCCGCGAACTCGACGTGAGCGACTCCAAGATCACCGACGCGGGCCTCGAGACGATCAAGAAGCTCCCCGCCCTGACGACGCTGTATCTCAACCGTACGGCCGTTTCCGATGCGGGAGTACGCACGTTGGCCGACCACGCGACGCTCAAGGTCATCCACCTGCGCGGTACTGCGGTGACCAAAGAGGCGGCCGACCAATTCAAAGCCGGCAAGCCGGGCCGACGCGCCCTCATCGACGAACCGAAATAGCCCTTTCACGACGGAGGAAATCCATCGTGCCGATTCCCGAATGCCCGCCCGGCGACACGCGGCTGGCTTACTACTTTGCCCAGGCCGTCGATCTCGCTTACTACAACGACGACGGCCCGGCCAAGTTTCGCGACCAGCTCGGCCTCGAAGCCAAGCTGATCAGCGTCGGCAACACGCAAGTCTACGTCGCCGGCGACGACGCCAACATCGTCTGCGCATTCCGTGGGTCCGAATCGCCCACGTCGATCGACGGATTGAAAGACTGGTTTCTGACCAACGCCAACAATCTGCTGGTACTCCCGGAGGGCCGGGCCGGGACCGACTTCGCGGCTGCCGGCGTCGGGGCGCGGTTCCACCGCGGGTTCCTCGAAGCGCTCGAAAGCGTCTGGGCGCCGTTTCTCGCCGCCGTCGAAGCCGCCTACACGCAAAAGGAGCGGCCGATCTGGATTTGCGGCCATTCGCTTGGCGGAGCGCTCGCTTTGCTCGCCGCCTGGCGACTGGAGCGGGCCGGGTTTCCGGTGCATCAGGTTTACACGTTCGGTGCGCCGATGATCGGCAATGCGGCCGCGGCCGCCGCGTTCGAGAAGAACCTCGGCGGGCGCGTCTTCCGGGTTATCGACATCAAAGACGTCGTACCCAAGCTTCCGACGATCAGCCTGACATCCAACCTGTACGAACACTGCCCGAAAGAGCTGACAGTCGGACAGGGGACACCCGCCGCCCTGGCCGCTGACCTCGCCCCCGGCGACACGATCGCGCCGGAAGCCGCGCCCGGAGTCTGGGCGGCCGTACTCGGCCAGATCGAAGCCCACTTCATGAACAACTACCTCTCCCGGCTGTCTCAGGGCTGATGCGATGACTGACGAAGAATTCATGCGCCGCGCGATCGAGATTACCCGCGCCGGCATCGCGGCGGGCCAGTCGCCTTTCGGTTCCGTCATCGCCAAAGACGGAAAAGTTGTCGCCGCCACGCACAACACCGTCTGGCTCACGACCGACCCCACCGCCCACGCCGAGGTCAACTGTATCCGCGCGGCCGCGACCGCGCTGAAGTCGATCGCCCTGTCCGGATGCACGCTGTACACGACGACCGAGCCGTGCCCGATGTGCCTCTCAGCCATTCACTGGGCGAAGATCGAAAAGGTCATCTACGGCGCGACCATCGCCGATGCCGCGGACGCCGGGTTCAAGGAACTGTTCATCGACGCCAAGGAAATGGTCCGCATGGGCCGCAGTCCGCTCGTCGTGGAGTCCGGTCTGTTGCAGAGTGAATGTGCCCACCTGTTCGCGGAATGGAAGGCGGCGGGCAAGGGCCGGGCGTACTGAGGCCACCGGAAGGGGAGCCATCGATGTCGGGAATCGTCGAACTGCAGGAAGACGTCTCGGCGTCGCCCTACTTCAACCACGACATGGCGCCCGTGCCCGCCCGCGACCGCAAGTGGGGCCTGGGCGACATGGCCGCCCTGTGGATCTCGATGTCGGCCTGCGTGCCCACGTACATGCTCGCTTCGTCCCTGATTCAAGGCGGCATGGACTGGAAGCAGGCCGTGCTCACCGTCTTCGTCGGCAACCTCATCGTCCTTATGCCGATGATCGCCAACGCCCACGCCGGCACCAAGTACGGCATCCCGTTCCCGGTCTACTGCCGGCCCAGTTTCGGAATCCTCGGCGCAAACATCCCCGCCCTGCTCCGCGCGTTCGTGGCGTGCGGGTGGTTCGGAATTCAAACCTGGATCGGCGGGGCCGCTCTACACACGATTCTGATTGCGTGGTTCCCGCAGTTCCAGAACGAATCCAAGCTCCCCTGGCTGAACATCGATACGTCGCAATTCACCTGCTTCCTCATCTTCTGGCTGATTAACGTCATCGTTGTCGTGTGCGGTATTGAATCGATCCGGCACCTGCTCAACATCAAGGCCCCGCTCCTTATCACGCTCGGTCTGGTCTTCGTGGGCTGGGCATACTGGCGGGCCGACGGGTTCGGCCCGATGTTCAGCCAGCCCTCGGAGTTCGCTGCGGGCGGCAAGAAGGCCGGGCAGTTCTGGACGTTCTTCGTGCCCGCGCTGACGGCCAACGTCGGCTTCTGGGCCACGCTGTCGCTCAACATCCCCGACTTCAGCCGGTTCGCGCGGTCGCAGCGCGACCAGGCGCTCGGGCAGGCGATCGGATTACCGACAACAATGGGCCTGTTCGCCTTCATCGGCGTGGCGGTGACCTCGGCCACGGTCGTCATCTTCGGCGAGGCGATCTGGGACCCGGTGGTCGTGCTCAACAAGTTCCAGAACCGCTGGGTCGTCACAGGGGCGATGGCCGCCCTCGCGCTGGCCACGCTGGCGACCAACATCGCGGCCAACGTCGTCAGCCCCGCCAATGACTTCGCCCACCTCTGGCCCCGCGTCATCGGCTTCCGCACCGGCGGGATCGTCACGGCCCTGATCGGTATCCTGATCCGCCCGTGGGAACTCGTGGCCGATCCGTCGGGCTACATCTTCACCTGGCTGGTCGGATATAGTTCCTTGCTCGGCGCGATCGGCGGCATCCTGATTGTCGATTACTACTTGATCCGCCGAACATCGCTGGACCTCGCCGGATTGTACCGCCGAGAAGGCCCATACTGGTACACATCGGGCATCAATCTGATTGCCGTCGTCGCGCTCGTGGCCGGCATCGCGCCGTGCGTCCCCGGATTTCTGGCCACCGTCAAACTGGCCAGCTTCGGCGAACCGTGGCTGACCATCTACAGCTACGCCTGGTTCGTCAGTTTCGCCGTCGCGGGAGTGGTGTACGGAGCGGGTGCGAAAGCGACTCAATAACGGCTGTTACTTCCCCGTCTTCCAGATCGGGTCCTGGGCCGACTCGGCTGCGCTGGCGAACCAGCGGGTCATGGTCGTCTTCTGTCGGGTGTAGAAATGCACGCCCTCGACGCCCTGGATGTGCAGGTCGCCGAAGAAACTCTGATTCCACCCGGTGAAGGGAAACCAAGCCATCGGCGCGGGCACGCCGACGTTGATCCCGATCATCCCCGCATTGAAGTGATGCTTGAACTGCCGGGCGGCATACCCGGACCGCGTGAAGATCGATGCGCCGTTGCCGTACGGCACGTTGCGCCCCAGTGACAATGCCTCTTCCAGATCGCCGGCCCGGACGACGCTGAGCACCGGCCCGAAGATCTCTTCCTTCGCGACCCGCATCGCCGGGGCGACTTTGTCGACCACGCTCGGGCCGATCAGGAATCCGTCGCCGCCGCCTTTCCCCCGGCCGTCGAGTGCGACCGTCGCGCCTTCGTTCTTCGCCACGTCGAGGTACGCCGCTACTTTGTCGCGGTGCTCCCTGCTGATGACCGGGCCCATGTCGACCGTCGCGCCGTTGTCCGTAGGGCCGACGCTCATGGCGGAGGCCTGCCGGCACAGAATTTCGACGAGCGGGTCGGCAATCTTGCCTACCGGTACGGCCACGCTGCCCGCCATGCACCGCTCGCCGGCACAGCCGAACGCCGCCGCCTGGATCGCCCGGGCGGTCTGCTCGAGGTCGGCATCGGGCATGACGATGAGGTGGTTCTTGGCCCCGCCGGCCGCCTGGACCCGTTTACCGTGCTTCGTGCCCATCTCGTACACGTACTTCGCGATCGCGGTCGACCCGACGAAGGAAATCGCGGCCACGTGGGGATGCGTGAGCAGCGCGTCGACGCACTCCTTGCCGCCGTGCACGATGTTGAAGACTCCGGCCGGGATGCCGCACTCGCCGAGCAACTCGCCAAGCCGGACCGCACTCAGCGGCACCTTTTCGGACGGCTTCAGGACAAACGTGTTGCCGCACGCCAGCGCAACGGGGAACATCCAGAGCGGCACCATGGCCGGGAAGTTGAACGGCGTGATGCCCGCACACACGCCGACCGGGTGGCGGACCGTTTCACAGTCCACGTTTGACGCGATGTTGGGGAGCACCTGCCCCATCAGCAGGCTGGGGATGCCGCAGGCGAACTCGACCATCTCGATGCCGCGCTGCACGGAAGCCCGCGACTCGGAGATTGTCTTCCCGTGCTCGCGGGTGACGGTGCGGGCCAGGTCCTCGGCATGGGCGACGAGTTTCTCGCGGAAGCGGAAGAGCATCTGAGCGCGTTCGACGGCGGGCGTCTCGGCCCATCCCGGCAAAGCCGCCCGCGCGGCCGCGACCGCTTCATCGACCTCCTCGGGGCCGGCCATCGGTACGCGGGCCTGCTCCTTGCCTGTCGACGGATTGAAGACCGGCCCGAACCGGTCGCCGGCCGTCCGCCACTGACCCGCAATCAGATGCCCCGCGGTGATCATCGTCCCGGCTCTCCTGAATCGTGACCTGTATTCTACAAGCCCGGGCGGTTGCATCAGTCGCCGATTCGGCTATGATCGACCAACACATCCCCGGAGACCGACGATGGCGCGACCCGTCCGAGCCGCACTGATTCAGGCGACGCTGTGTGAACCCGTCACTTCGCCACTGCCGAAGATCAAGCAGGCGATGATCGAGAAACACGTCGCCATGCTCGCCACCGCGGCCGAGCGCGGCGCGCAGGTCGCGTGCTTTCAGGAACTCTTCTACGGGCCCTATTTCTGTGCCGAGCAGCAGACGAAATGGTACGACCTCACGGAGCGTGTCCCCGACGGCCCGACCACGCAACTGATGCAGGAGTTGGCGAAGAAGCACGGCATCGTGCTGGTCGTGCCCGTTTACGAGGAAGACCTGCCGGGTATCTATTACAACACCGCGGCCGTCATCGATGCCAACGGCAGCTACCTCGGCAAGTTCCGCAAGATGCACATCCCTCAGTGCGGACCGGGCTTCTTCGAGAAGTTCTACTTCCGCCCGGGCAACCTCGGGTACCCGGTGTTTCAGACCCGCGTCGGCAAGGTCGGCGTCTACATCTGCTACGACCGCCACTTTCCCGAAGGCGCACGTTGCCTCGGCCTGAACGGCGCGGAGATCGTGTTCAACCCCAGCGCGACCGTCGCCGGCCTGAGCGAGTACTTGTGGAAACTAGAACAACCGGCTCACGCCGTCGCCAACCAGTACTTCGTCGGCGCGATCAACAGGCCGGGCTGGGAAGAGCCCTGGCGCATCGGCGAGTTCTACGGCCAAAGCTACTTTTGCGACCCGCGCGGCCAGATGCTCGCGGTCGGCAAACGCGACCAAGATGACATCGTGATCGCCGACCTCGACCTCAACATGATCCGCGAAGTCCGCAACACCTGGCAGTTCTTCCGCGACCGCCGCCCCGAGTCGTACGGGGCGATTGTTGCGGATTGATCGCTTAGCGACGCTTCGAAGAAGCGTCGACCGGTTCATCTACTATCGAAGAGCAAGGACCAGAGATATGTCAACGAAACGTACTCCGCTTCCGCTCGCTCCGCAAACGCCGGAGAAATACGCCGGTCCTTCGAAGGCGGAGGTGCTTGCGCTGCGTCGACAGTACCTGAGTCCGGGGTTGATCACGTATTATGCCGATCCGCTGATGATCGTCGAAGGGAAGATGCAGTACGTCTGGGACGAGACGGGGAAACAGTACCTCGACGCCTTTGCCGGGATCGTGACTGTCAGCGTCGGGCATGCCCACCCGCACGTCGTGTCCAAGGTGCGGGAGCAGGTCGGCCGACTGCAACATACGACGACGATTTATCTGCACCCGACCGTCGGTCAGCTCGGCAAAAAGCTTGCGGACAAGATGCCGGCCGACTCGGGGCTCGGCGTCAGCTATTTCACCAACTCCGGCTCGGAGGCAAACGAGGTCGCCATCCTGCAATGTCGGGAGTTCACCGGCAATTCCGACGTGATCAGCCTCCGCAACGGCTATCACGGCGGCACGCAGGCGGCGATGGCCCTGACCGCGCACGGCAACTGGAAGTTCAAGACCAACCCCACGGTCGGCATCAAGCACGCCACGCCCGGTTACTGCTACCGTTGTCCATACGGCCTCGAGTACCCGAGCTGCGACGTGAAGTGCGCACGCGATGTCGAAGATCTGATCCGCTATGAGACTCCCGGTGCGGTCGCATGCTTCATCGGCGAGCCGATCCAGGGCGTCGGCGGCGCGGTCACCCCGCCGAAAGAATACTTCGGCATCGTCTACGACATCGTCCGCAAGTATGGCGGTCTATGCATCGCGGACGAGGTGCAGACGGCGTTCGGCCGGACGGGCAACCACTACTGGGGATTCCAGAACTGGGGCGTGAAGCCGGACCTCGTGACCATGGCCAAAGGTCTCGGCAACGGCGCGGCCATCGGCGCGTGCGTTACCCGGCCCGAGATCGCCGCCATGATGAAAAACCGGATCCACTTCAACACCTTCGGCGGCAACCCGCTCACGATGACGCAGGGCCTCGCCACGCTCGAAGTCATCGATTCTGACGGGATTCAGGAAAACGCCCGTATCGTTGGCGGGCATCTGCGAAAACGACTGCTGGAGTTGCAGGAAAAGCACAAGCTCATCGGCGAAGTTCGCGGCATGGGCCTGATGATCGGCGTGGAACTCGTCCGCGACAGGAAGACGAAAGAGCCGGCCAACACCGAGGCGGCTCAGATCCTCGAGAAGTGCAAGGAACGCGGCCTGATCCTGGGCAAGGGCGGCCTGTTCGGCAACACCCTCCGCATCAAGCCACCCATGTGCCTGACAAAGACCGACGCGGACTTCCTCGTCGACTGTGTCGATGAAGTGATGGAAACGATGTAATTACGAAAGTCCGGGGGTGAATGAAAGCCCAGGGGTTGCAACCCCTGGGCTTTCATACATGCGCCGGGGGCTCGATCTTCGCCACTTTGCCCTCGGCGAGTAGTTTCTGGTACTCGTTCCAACTCATCGGCGCCTTGCCGGTGTCAACTTCCTTCATGTGAATGCAGCCCTGCACGGGGCAGACGAGACTGCACAGGTTGCAGCCGACGCAGGTGTCCTGCTTGATTGTGAACTGGTTGACCGTGCCATCGCCCGCGCCGGGAAGCACTTCCATGTCGCCCGAACGGACCATCGTCGCGCCCGTGGCCTTTACGTAGTCTTCGACCTTGAGCCGGTCCCAGCGGATTGACTGGTGTGCGCCGTCTTCGCAGGCAATGTAGCAGAGTCCGCAGTGGATGCACTTCTTCTGGTCGATCTCGGCGACGACCTTGTAGTTGAGGTCGAGCTCGCCCCAGTTCCGGATCCGCGGCGTCGATTTGCCCACGAACTCGCTGATACGGTTGTACCCCTTTTCCCGCATCCAGTTCTCCAGACCACTCGCCAACTGCTCGACGATGCGGAAGCCGTAGTGCATGACGGCAGTACACACCTGCACGCTGCCTGCCCCGAGCAACAGAAACTCGACGGCATCCTGCCAGGCCTGAATACCGCCGATGCCGCTGATCGGCACCTTGCAGGCGGCATCGCCGGCAACTGCGCTGGTCATGTGAAGAGCGATCGGCTTGACGGCTGGTCCGCAGTAGCCACCGTGGCTGCCGTACCCGCGCACGGCCGGCTTGGGCGCGAGTGTGTCGAGGTCCACGCCCATGATGGAGTTGACGGTGTTGATAAGCGATAGCGCGTCGGCCCCGCCGCGCACGGCCGCCCGGGCCACGGCCGTCACGTCGCCGACGTTCGGGGTCAGCTTCA
>JAIBBI010000169.1 GCA_019694755.1 Gemmataceae bacterium | reverse complement strand
GTGGGGGGGGGAAGTGAAGCCCTGATGGAATGAAGTTTACACGGCGGCCGTGCCTCCGGGGTAGAGGCGTCGGGTTTGGTTCAGGATTTTGGTTCGGTCCGTCGTCGACATTGCGAGTCGTGCAGGCGGTAGCATTCGCCGGACGTTTCGACGATGACGCAGCGGTGGGTCAGCCGGCCGAGGGCGGTGCCGGTGAGTCGTTTGGGACCGAGTACATCGGTCCAATGTTCGAAGCCGAAGTTGGTGGTGAGGACGATGCTCATCCGCTCGGGGGCGGTGGCGATGATGTCGAGAACGAGCAGGTCGAATTTGGAGAGATTGGCGGCAGAGGTGAACCAATTCTCTGTCCTGTTCCGGGTCGAGCAGTGGCAACCGGAATCTGACTTGGTCGGTGTTTTCGTAAGCGCACCGAGTCGTGTCCAATGTCCGTCACTTTTGCGCTCGTGTTTCTGTTGGCAGCCTGATCTTAGGACGCCGGCATGACCTCGACTGTGGGTATCGCCGCGGTTTCTCTCAGTCAGGATCTTGGCCGGCGTCTTCCAGTGAATCCGGTACCGCTCAAATGCCTGACGCTTGCTGTGCCCGCCAGGCAGAACCGGGCGTCGGATCTCGCTCGCTGGCTCCCTGTTCGCGTACACCTCGGTGCCTCCTGCGGCCGAATGACGGGCTGTTCCCCATCATCGAAGACCACAGCAAAGCACGGTTGTGCTCTGCACTTTTCCGCCGCCGCCGTCTCCCCCCCTCCCCCGCGCTGCACTTTTACTCCGCCGTACACCCAGTCAGCCAGAGCAGCGAATGTTGCCTTGCCAAAAAACGAAACGATGAAAGGTGTTTCAGCGACGAAGCGGAGATGGGCACTGTCAACTGAGAAAGCGTGATCGAGATTTCCAATCAAGGCCCCCGTCCCTGGGGGCTTTTGGTGTCCGGTCGATTCAGCGCTCGGGTGGCAATCCCCAATTGATTCGACCCGACCTAATTATTCGCGGCCGACCCCGAGACGCTTCGGCAGATTGCCTCCCAGAGGTTGCGTGGGTCGAGCGGCTTCGGATACCACGCATCAATCCCGCCCGGCCCAATCACAACGCCGAGATCCCGTGGTGACGTACCGCTGACGCAGAAAACCGGCAACTCGGCCAGTCGGGCGTCCGCTCGAATCGCCCGGACGGTGGACGGGCCGTCGCACCGTGGCATTTGCATGTCGAGCAGGACGACGTCTGGAAGATCGTGAGCGGCCAGATACTCCAGGGCTTCGACGCCGTCCGCGGCTGTCGCGCACTCGCACCCGTTCATGCCGAGAAGACCGGCCAGCAGTTCCCGCTCATTCGAGTCGTCTTCAACGAGCAACGCTCTTGGTGCCCGAGTCTGGTTGGATGACGTTCGCCCTTTGATTAGTGAGTTGACCGAGTCGCGGTCGAGAGCAGCCAGGCTGGCGAACACCCGCGTCAGTGTTACCTCGGCTTCATCGACCTGACCGGCATCGCGTTGGCGTTGAAAGAGGTGCAGCGCCAAGCCAACCTTACTCAGGCGGTTGCACAATTCGTGGGAGGCGGAGGGGACGGTGGTTCGACTCGTTGGTAAAGGGGAGTCTTCGAGTTCCTTCCTCAGCACGCGGAGTTCCGGCGGGGCGTCGATCCCGATGCGGGCGACGCTACCATTGATCCGGAGTAGGTGGACAGTAACGCCGATGGACGGGAATACGATCTTTTCATCGGCGCGGCGCGTAAGCACGAGCATGACGGTTCTCCATACCGTTGAGGTTATGGCACGGATCAACCCGTGCGCTATCCATTAACAGTGTTGATCTTCTACAGTCGATGCGCTGATGTCAAGCAGTCGGGCATAGAATTCTGATGTGCATTTCCTGGCGTCTCCAGAAGCAGGCGACGGTCCTCGGTATCAGGATGGAAGACGGGAACGGGTTTATCCCAAAACGGCATTGAGGTCGCGGGGGTGAAACGGCTTGGTCAGGTGGGCATCGAAACCGGCCTCGAACGCCGCCTGACGGTCTCCGGGCCGACCGTAACCAGTAAGTGCGACAAGCCTCACCTTGCCATTGACGTTGGATCGGATTTGGCGGGCCAAGTCATAGCCGCTCATCCCGGGAATGCCGATGTCTACCAGTGCCACGTGGGGCCAAGGGGCCTTGTCGAGTGCCGCTAACGCGGCTGGACCATCACCAGCGGTTGTGACATCGTGGCCGTCCAGAATCAGAATGGACCGGAGCGATTCGCGAATGTCGGGGTCATCCTCGACGACCAGCACCCGTTGGGGTTTGGTCGTGCTCACGGCGGCCGATTCCTTCGTGGCGAGATTCGGGGCCATTTCGGCAAGCGGGAGTCGGACGACAAACTCGCTACCGCGACCGGGGCCGTCGCTGCGGGCCACCACGGATCCCCCGTGAAGTTCAACGATGGCGCGCACCAGCGTGAGCCCCACACCCATTCCGCCGTCGGAGCGGTCCATGGTATTGTCGGCCTGAACGAACAGATCGAATGCCCGCGCCATCAGTCCCGGAGACATTCCCACACCGTCGTCGCGGATCCGAACAACGGCTTCGCCGGTGTCGGCCAGAAGTTCGTACCACACCCGCCCGCCGTGGGGTGTATACTTCGCCGCGTTCATCAGCAGATTCACCTGAATCTGCTGGAGCCGGGCCGGGTCGCCGAGTACGGGGAGCGGACGGCCGGGACGGGAGACGGACAGCTCCAGTCGCCTTTCATTGAACACCTGCCCCACCTCTTCGAGCACCTCACCGACGGTGGCGCCGAGGTCGATCACTGTCTTTCGAAGCTCGATCTTGTTCTGGGTGATCCTGGCCACGTCAAGCAGATCGTCGAGCAACCGGGCCATGTGACGGGTGCGCCGCTCAATGACCGGAAACCAGTCCCGAGCCTGAGGGGATTGATTGCCGGATTTGGCGATCAAAGCCGTGGCGTTGACAACGGCCGCGAGCGGGTTCCGGAGTTCATGGGACAGAACGGCGAGAAATCGATCCCTTTGGGCCACCGCCTCCCGGGCCTCCCGCTCGGCCCGCTTGAGCTGAGTCACGTCAGTCCGGATACCACCCAACCCCGTAATGGTGCCCGTTTCATCGCGGATGGGAAACATGATAGACAGCAGCGTATGCGGGCCGTCCGGGTGGGGAATGACGACCTGCGACTCGACCGGCGCCTGGTTTTTCAGAACGGCCGCATCGAGTGCGACGAGGGTGTCGGCCACGTCCGCCGGAAAGAGATCGTGGGCCGTCTTTCCGACCGGATCGCATCCGACCATGTGGCGGAACGCGTCATTTGCGAGCACGTAGCGCCCGGCCAGGTCTTTGATGAGTACCCAGTTCGGGGAGTTCCTGAGGATTCCCGCGAGTTGATCGTCCTTGAGTCGGGAGTCCGCTTCCGCCTGTTTCACCCGGCCGATGTCGATGAGAGTCAGGACGACGCCGTTGATGAGCAAGCCGGCCCGGTACGGCAGGATGCGGAGGAGGAACCACTGCCCCCTGCGGTCGCGAACCTGTCGCTCGACCGGGCTGCCGTCGGCCAGGACGGTCCGCAGGTCGTCCATCAGGCCGGGGTGATCAATGGAGTGCGTGAAGTGGTCGATCCGCCGGCCGACGTCGTGCGGGAGCAGGTGAAACGTGTCGCCCACTTTGGGAGTGAATTTGCGGACGCACAGGTCGCGGTCGAGGAAAATCGTGTGGATTTCGGTACTGGCGAGGAGGTTCTCCATGTCGGACGACAACTCTGTCAGTTCCTCGATCTTCTTCTGGTATTCTCCGTTGACGGTGTAAAGCTCTTCGTTGACCGAATGCAGCTCTTCGTTGGTGCTCTGAAGTTCCTCGTTCGACGCGGTCAGTTCTTCGTTGGTGGCCTGCAATTCCTCGTTGCTTGTTTCCAACTCCTCAATGGTCGCCTGGAGGCTCTCCTTGGCCGACCGAAGTTCGGCCTCCAGCGACAGCAGGTGCTCCCGGGACGCTTCCCCAAGGTCGATTTCCCGAGCATTCGGTAGAGCCGACGAGCCACCGGCGTCGAAAAACGCGATCAGTGCATAGGTGTCGGTCGACCGTTTGGCTCGGAGCGGCTTCACCCGAATGTCGACGACGCGGTTTTCGTCCGGAAATGCGATCGGCAATCCCTTGAACGTAACGGCTACGAATTCTCCGAGCGCGCGCGGAAGTGCACCGGCCAGCACCGGCCGGAGTTCCGGGCGGACGGAGTCCAACAGGTCGGCCGTGAACCACCCGTCACGAGTGTCGAGATACCGACTTGCCCCGGCAAAGGTCCGAACGATCTGCCGACAGTCATTGACGAGGATGGTCGGGGTCAGGCACTCGTCCAAGAGCATGTCCAGCACGGCCACGAGCGGTGCTTCGGGCGCAGTAGCCGCGCCCCCGGCGGGCCGACCCCCGGTCGAAAGCAGAGAATGAGCCGGAATCGGCACCGGTAGCCGGATGTCGGTTGGCAGCCGCACATCGCGACGCTTCCGGTAGATCTTCCACCGCGCGTTGACCGTGTCGAACTCGTCGGCCAAGTCCCCCGGCCCTTCGCTCGGCCCGAGGAACAAGCCACCCCCCGTCTTCAATCCGAAGTGGAACAATGACAGGACTTTTCTCTGGGCCGGCGGCAGGAAGTAGATCAGGAGATTGCGGCAGACGATCAGATCGAGGCGGGTGAAAGGGGCATCCTTGAGGACGTTGTGCTGGGCGAATACGACTTGCTTCCGCAAGTCCGGAGCCACCTGAAAGGCATCACCCTTGGCGACAAAAAACCGTTGCAGGCGGGCCGGGGTCATCGCGGCCAGGCTCTCGGAGGGGTAGACGCCGGCTCCCGCCACATCGAGGGACGCCCTGTGGGCGTCGGTGGCGAAGATCTTCACGGGGACCGTCTTCGGCAGCGCGTCCAGACACTCCTGGACGACCATACCGAGGGAATACGCCTCCTCACCCGTCGCACACCCCGCGATCCAGACTCGAAACTCGTCGTCCCGACCGAGAGTGCTCAGAAGCCGAGGGATCACCTCGCGACCGAGTCGCTCGAAAGCTTCCGGGTCCCTGAAAAACCGGGTCACACCGATCAGGAGATCCTTATAGAGATGATTTACCTCGGCCGGGTTGGCCAAAAGGCGGTCCGCATACTCGTCCACGTTGGCGACATGGAGCATGCCAAGTCGCCGCTCAATCCGGCGGGCGACGGTCTCCGGTTTGTACGCCGAGAAGTCGATCCCGCAGGCGTCGCGGAGGAGCCCGAAGATCGCTTCCATGCCCGCCGGGAGCGGGGTGTCCGAGGCGCCTTCGTGAAAGTCCCGGTGCTCAGGATGTTCAGCGTGCCGCAACAGGGCTGTCGGAATCTCCTCCGGCGGGAGTGCGAAGTCCACTGTCCCCGTGGCCACCGCACTCTTGGGCATTCCGTCGAACTTGGCCGTCTCCGGAGCCTGGGCAATGACCAACCCGCCGGCACTGTGAATATCCCGGATGCCGCGGGAACCGTCGCTTCCAGTCCCGGATAGAATCACGGCGACGGCTCGTTCGCCGACATCCTGGGCGATAGACCGGAGAAACCTATCGATCGGCAGGGCTACAGTCGGCGCGGGCTCCTTGTCGGTCAGCAACAGTTTCCCGTCGGACAGGATCATGTCCTTTTTCGGAGGTAGCAGGTAGCACACGTCCGGTTTGACCTCCATGCCATTCTCGGCCTGATGAATTGGGATGGCGGTGCGACGTGCGAGAAGTGTGTCGGTCAGACTTTTGAAGTCGGGGGACAAATGCTGGATCACGACAAACACCATCCCGGTGTCGGACGGCATACGTTCGAACAACTTCTCCAGGGCCTCGAGCCCGCCCGCCGATGCGCCGATCCCGACCACGTAAGGCCGTGACACGGTTGCCGATCCGGCCGTTGAACCCGCACTGTCGATCTCGTCGGCGTTCATCTCCACCCCCAGTCCTTTCCTGGGTCCTCCCCGGTGCGCTGGACGGGACCACACGATCTGAGTCGGCCTATTCGCAGCTCCATGACTGGAGGCGATCCACCGGATCATCCTGCATGATTCGGTTTCCCCGTCGTCTCACGACGATCACTCGTTGTCGTTGTCCGCGATCAGGTCGTACAGTCGCGGCAGAGTTCTTCGAACTCCGGGCAAACCCGACTGGCCTCGCCGCGAAGTTCACGGATCAGTTTCTTTTCCCGTTCGCTGACCCTTCCGTCATCGAAGACAACACTCCGAAGCCAGGCCGTCTCCTTAGCGTCGATGACGCCGTCGTGGAGAATGTGGCGTTTGATGGAGAGGTAGAAGAACTTCTCGAACGCGGGACTCACCCGCTCCACGCTCTTATGCAGATTGACAAGAAACTGCGCCTCCTCCCAGTCGATCACTCCGTCCGCGTACAGAAGTTCACTCAGCGATTCGATCTCGGAACTGTCGATCCGACCATCGGCGAGGACTTTCGCCATCAGTTCGCGCAACTTCGGCACCTGAAACCTCCGGTTGAAGTTCATGAAACAGCCGGCCTGCCCTTTCGATGGCACGCCAACACTTTGCCGCAGGGCGCTGCACAGTCATCGACCCGGGCTCCGGGGCGGTATCCGAGGCGCTTCGCTACCACACCGCCGGCTCCAACTCTCCCGGAAAAGGAAACCAACCACGCCCGGTTAGTTGGACGACGGCACGGGTCGAACGCGACGCAAGTTGCCCGCCACCCGGGCTCTCTCGAGCTTCCGGTAGACGGCCTGGCCGATCCGGTCGGCCGCGCGGTCGATGACGGCATGGAGATCGAAGTCCGTGTCTTCCACGACGGCCCGCTCCTGGCCGAGGATCTCGACGACGATTCGGCACCGGTTGTCGATTCCTCCTCGAGGCCCGTTCAGGTCGGTGAGGTTGACCGTGACTCGGCCGATCCGGTCCCCGAACCGGCCGAGCGCGAAGCCCAGTCTCCGGTCGATTCGCTCACGAATCGTCGAGTCGATCGACATCCCCTGACTGTGAATGTTGAGCCACATCGGTCTGCCTCCTCTTACGTGTAGGTGTTCTCGCCCCCGGTCTCTTGGAACTGTACCCGGACACGGCGATCCTGACAAATCGATAAGTTGCGTTGTTCGCATAGGAAAAACCGATACATTGAATGCTGATGAACTGGTTAAACTACCACCACCTCCACTACTTCTGGGTCGTCGCCCGGGAGGGTAGCGTTACCAAGGCGTGCGAACTTCTCCACGTCTCTCAGCCGACCATCAGCGGACAGATCCGCGAACTCGAGAAGGCCATGAAGGCCTCGCTGTTCGCTAAAAGCGGTCGCGGGTTGGTTCTGACTGAAACTGGGCAGACGGTGTTCCGCTATGCCGACGATATCTTCGCGCTCGGCCGAGAACTGATGGACCTGACCAGCGGCAGGCCGATCGGCCATCCGGTGCGGCTGCGAGTCGGTGTCGTGGATGTCATGCCCAAGCTGGTCGCACACCTGCTCATGGAACCCGCATTGCGATTGCCGGAACCCGTGCGCGTGATCTGCGTCGAGGGGAAGCTCGATCGCCTGGCGGCCGAGCTCGCAATCCACAACCTGGATGTCATCCTCTCTGACTCGCAGTTGCCATCGACCGTCAAGGCCAAGATCTACACCCACCTGCTCGGCGAATGCGGGGTGGTCGTCGTCGGAGTGCCGAAACTCGTTGAGGCCTACCGGGCGGGGTTTCCCAAATCACTGAACGGAGCGCCGTTCCTGCTGCCAATCGAAGGCACAGCTCTGCGCCGCTCACTCGATCAGTGGTTTCACACAGAAGGCATTCACCCGGCAATCCGCGGCGAGTTCGAAGACAGCGCCCTGTTGAAGGCGTTCGGCCGGGCCGGGGAGGGCGTGTTCGCCATCCCGTCCGCCGTCGAGAAGGACACTCAGTTGCACTACGGCGTATCGAGAATCGGACGGGCCCGCGGCCTCCAGGAAAAGTTCTATGCCGTATCGGTTGAGAGAAAGCTGAAGCACCCGGCTGTTGTCGCCATCTCCGAGACGGCACGAAAGAGCCTCAATGGAGGGGTCAGGAATTAGAGCATTTTCAAGATGATCCTGCCGAGTAGCTGGCATTGTGAAAGTAGTTGTGGGTTTCAAGGCTGAGATCCAGTCGAGGGATTGGCCAGAGGCGTCCCCAAACTGGTCGCAGATGCGGAGTCGCCGACGGCGGAGTTTTGTTTGTTCATGTGTGCGGCGGAGAAAAATCGCTGCACGAATCGGGGGAAGAGTGAATCGCTAATGGGATTACTTATACACGGCGGCGGTGCCTCCGTGATAGAAGAGTCATTTCTGGTTCAGGATTACGGTTCGTTCCCTCGTCAACGATTCGCGTCGTGCACGCAGTCGCTTTCGCCTGACGTTTTGTCGATGACGCAGCGGTGGGTGAGCCGGTCGAGGGCGGCACCGGTGAGCCGTTCGGGTCCGAGGACTTTGGTCCACTGTTCGAAGCCAAGGTTGGTGGTGAGGACGATGCTCTTGCGCTCGGGGGCGGTTGGCGATGACGTCGAGAAAAACCAGGTCGAGTTTGGCGAGATTGGCGGCAGATGTGAACGAATTCTCTGTCCTGTTCCGGGTGGAGCAGTGGCAACCGGAATCTGACTTGGTCGGTGTTTTCGGAAGCGCACCGGGTCGC
>JAIBBI010000168.1 GCA_019694755.1 Gemmataceae bacterium | reverse complement strand
GGCCCCGAAGATTACGAGCAGGCGCTTCAGCAGTTCCTGAACCAAAGCCCGTGGGACGAACAAGTGGTCCTCGCCGGATTACAGGCGTGGATCGGCCGGCAGTTCGGCCGCGACGGTTTCCTGATCATTGACGACACGGGCTTCCCGAAGCAGGGCCGGCACTCCGTCGGCGTGGCCCGGCAGTACACCGGCACGCTCGGCAAAGTCGCGAGTTGCCAGGTGGCGGTCACCTTGCAACTGGCCACGGGCAGGGAAGTCGTCGGTCTCGATGCCCGGCTGTACCTTCCGAAGGCCTGGGTCGAGGATGAGGACCGGATGGCCCGGGCCGGTGTCCCCGATTCGGTCGGCTATCAACCGAAATGGCAGATGGCGTTGACCATGCTGAAGCGAGCCTCCGACCAGGGGTTCCGCGGCATTGTGCTGGCCGACAGCCTGTTCGGCACGGTGACGGAGTTCCGGGAACAACTGGCGGAGGACGGACGACTGTACTGCGTCGGCATCGATTCGACGCTCAAAGTGCTGGCCGCCGATGTCGACCTCGGGCCGATTCCGAAGCATTCCGGCGCGGGCCGGCCGCCGACGCGACCGTTGAAGGTCCGGGCGGGCGCGAAATCGCCGAACGTCAAACAATGGGCCCTCGACCATGCCGGGGACTTCCGCCATGTCACATGGTGGCAGGGTTCGAAGGGAAAAATGTCGGGCCGATTCGCCACCTGGCGGGTTCGACCGGCGCACAAACTCTCGGCCGGGAAGGAACCCCTGGCCGCCTGCTGGCTGCTGGCCGAATGGCCGGCGGACGCGGCTCAGCCGACGAAGTACTTCTTCAGCAATCTGCCGCCGGCGACGAGTCTGAAACGGCTGGTCGCCGTGGCCAAAAGTCGCTGGTGGGTGGAGCACAGTTACCGCGAACTGAAAGACGAACTCGGCCTGGATCACTTCGAGTGCCGTTCCTGGCGCGGCTGGAACCACCACGTCGTGCTGGTGCTGATGGCGTATGCCTTCCTGCAAAACGTCCGGCGACGGCGTGGAAAAAAAGTGGCGTCCGCCTGACGCTGCCCTCCCTTCGCGAACAACTGCAATCACTGCTGGCCTGCTGGCACGCCCGGTGTCCGCTCTGCGGACACAACGTCCCCGAACTCCTTGCGACGCACCCACCGTAGTTAACGGAGTAATATTAGGGCGAGAAGTACCCGACGATTGTCAAGCAGTGGCGGCTGAAGTGGACGGACATCATCAAGCCGTTCGAGTTCCCACCGGCATCCGCAAGGCGATTTATGCGACGAACGCGATCGAGAGCGTGAACAGCGTGATCCGCAAGTTCACGAGGTATCGGAAGCAACACCCGAACGGCGAGAGCGCGTTCAAAATAGTGTTGCTGGCGATCCAGGAGGCGTCGAGAAGATGAACGCATCCGATCAAGGGCTGGAAGGCGGCGTTAAACCACTTCGCCATCACCTTCGAAGGCCGGCTACCCGAGCAACGCTAAAACCGTACAACCCGGCCGCAGACACAGAATCGCTTACAGGGCCGACCAGCGACTGATCGTAGCCCTTCACCAAGCCATGTACTGGATTTGTACTGGCCTTGTACTGGATTTTTCCTGCGATGTACTGTTTTGGGCTGCTTCTGTTTGTACTTTCTTGAAGCACTTGCCAAGGCCTTCATCACGTATATCACACAAGGATTACAAGGCTAACTCAGTCGCGGACACGATTTTCGATTTCGCTTCGGGACCAAGAGGTCGCAAGTTCAAATCTTGTCGCCCCGAATTGACATAACACTTTGGCCGACTGCAGTTTACGCTAACCTGTCGACGGTCGACAGTGCGGCTTGAAGACCTTGGGAACCCGGTACTGTACCGGATTCGTCTTCGAGTCACGCACTAATGGTCAGCCGTATTCCCTCCTACCGGTACCACAAGGCACGGGCGTGCGCCGTTGTCACGCTTGGTGGACGCAATCACTATCTCGGCAAGTACGACAGTCCGGCGAGTCGAGAGAAGTACCACCGGCTCATCGCAGAGTATTTGAGCGCCCCTCTCCCTTCACTTGCGGCCGAATCGCCGTCCTCCACCCCGTTGACAATCACCGAGTTGATCTAGGCGTACTGGAAGTTCGCCAAGATTCACTACGTCAAATACGGAAGGCCGACTTCGGAAATTGCCGCCCTCCGGAGTGTATTGCGGTTTCTCAGACGTCTTTACGGTTCCACACCAGCCGGGGAGTTCAGCCCGAAACGGCTGAAAGCCCTTCGGGAGGCGATGGTCGGGTACAAGATCACGCGGCGGTTCAAGGCGATTGACCCCGGCACGGGCACCGTCATCCGGCGTGAGAAAGTCCTTGAGCAGGGCCTTTGTCGGCGGACGATCAACAAGCAGATCGGACGAATCAAACGGGTTTTTGCCTGGGCTGTCGAAGAGGAATTGGTCGAAGTCGCAGTGCATGCCGCACTGCTCCGGGTACGAGGGCTTCGGCGCAACGAAACGAATGCCCGCGAAAAGCCGAGAGTCCGACCGGTGTCGCAAGACAACATCGACGCCGTACTCCTCCGTTTGCCTCCGGTTGTTCGGTCAATGGTGGAGGTTCAGTTGTTATCTGACGCTCGCCCTCAGGAAGTCGCCTTCATGGGTGAAGAGGACATCGTCCGCGATGGCCCGGTCTGGGAGTACAGGCCTCGTCGCTACAAAACGGAGCACCACAATCAGGTCACTGACCCGTACAGGGATCGCGTCAACTTCCTCGGACCGCGTGCACACATGGACCGCAAATGCCAGCAACAGCCATACGATGCGGCGGACATGGCGCAGGCTGTTTACGACCCCCCGATAGAAAAGCTGCCGGAGTTCCGTTACACCCCCGACCTGAGCTTCCGGGCGTTGGTGCGAAGAAATGCGCGAGACCTTCTGCGGGAGCGGAGGCGACCGCGAACACCCCGGCCCGTGGTGCACTATTGCAACGCGGCCAGATATTCATTTGGAATTTTTAGTCGAGGAATTACCCCGGGAGATTGAAACGACCAACGTCGATGGTCGTTTCTGACCGAAAGGGGCCGACCTGCATTTTCGTCCGGCTGTTACGATGGAAAGGACCGACACCTCATGCCGCTGTTAATGCGGGCGGTCCATCGCTCCCGTTGACGGGGGCATCCAGTAGTTCGTGAGGCGGCGAGGAAGAGGCGTCGAGTGGCTCGATTCTGCTTCAAGCCGAGCAAGCCGGCCTCCGCGGTGGGAATGGACGTCGGTCTCGCATTCGTCGGGTTCGGCCTGTTCGTGGCGATCCCGGCGATCGGCACGCCGGGCGTCGTCTGAACCGGGTTGGCGGCGGCCGTCACGATCGCCAACGCGGCCAACCTTTCGCGAAGACCGGTGTCGCCGGCACGGAGATCGGTTCCGACGACGGTCGATTGCCCGGCCCGGCCCCTTGCCTTTGACGAGCGTCTACGACGGCAGGAGCAACTCGGGAAGGACGGTCTCGTCACCGACGAGGAGTAACAGCGCAAACTGGTCGATCTGCTCGCCGAGCGGAGGTAGGTGCCGGGACGAACCCTTGGACGGTCTGGCTACCGTCTTCGTAAAGGTCGCTCGACTAGCCACCGCAGCCGCTCGAATGTCAAACAACGCGTTCGAAGTCCGACCAACCGCACGGACTGAATTCCCCGTTGTACTTCCCGAGAGCGAACGCCAGAATGACCGACAGTGCCTGCCCTCCGAAGGATGCGGACGAATCCGCCCCCACGCTAACATAGCAGTGGCGTGAGTGGATTCATTCGGCGGCGTGGTGCTTTTGAGGCCATCAAGAAAACTCCCGCCGACTTCAGGGGGTAGGATGTCCGACAATCTTAACCGCCGTCAATTCGTGGGCTCGGCCGCGGCCGCCGTCTACCTCCCCGCTTGGCTCCGAGCTGACGAGCCAAAAACAACCGACGAACCCGTCGTGTTCTTTCTCGTGGGCGACACCCACTTCCTGGCGAACAAGGATCAGCCGGCGAAGCTCGACGTGCGCTCCGCGGCCGTTACGGGACGGCTTGTGGACCGTCTGAACACATTGCCCGGCACCGACATCCCGCCGGGGGCGGGCGGCGGCAAGGTACTGGCCCCGCGCGGGGTGATTCACGCGGGGGATTGCATCGATACCGGCGACAAGGCGAATGAGAAGATGCAGGAGTCCGAGTGGGCCGCGTTTGCCGACGCCTACGGGCTGACCGGAAAAGACGGCAAGCTCAGGGTGCCGGTGTACGAGGTGCATGGGAACCACGACAGCCCCCGCGGCGACGGCCTCGCGGTCAGGAAGATCACCGAGCGCAACAAGACCCGCCCCGGCGTCACCAACACCTCAAAGAATGGAGTCCATTACTCCTGGGACTGGGGAGGGGTTCACTTCGTCTGCCTGGGTATCGTCGTGGGACAGGTGGGGGACGTGCCCCGCAGGCGCCGGTACGCCCCGCTCGGCAGCCTGGAGTTCCTCGTGAGCGATCTCAGGGAGAAGGTCGGCGCGTCCGGCAGGCCGGTCGTCGTCACGCAGCACGTGGACATGCTCCGGTACGCTCAGCCGCTGCCGGTGGAGGACAAGAAGGCCGAGGCGATGGAGTGGGATCCGGCCGACGTGAAGGGGTTTCACGACGCCCTGAAGGGTTACAACGTCGCGGCCATCCTCTACGGGCACACTCACGCGCGGAACGTGTACCGCTGGGATGGCTCGAACAAGGCCGCGAGGATTGGCATCCCGACGTTTAACGTGGACAACAGCAGCCACTTCGCGGGCAAGCAACAGGCGTTCTTTTATTTCGAGATTCACGCGGACCGGGTCGTCGTACGCGAGTACCAGACCACTGACGCCTGGGAAACCGGAAACTGGACCCCGCAAACCTGGACCGCTCCCGTTGCGAGGGCCGGGAAATGAACGAGGGCGGCCCTCGGGCACCAAACCAGTCGTTGCACCTGACCGGCGGGCACTTGAGCTTTTCGTGACGTGTTGCTGACTCGGTCCCCGCCGCTGCTGAGAGGGGACTATCGGCAAGAGAGGGCGACTGACGTGGTGCAAGTCTACT
The DNA here is from genome assembly GCA_019694755.1 of Gemmataceae bacterium. Classification (GTDB taxonomy): domain Bacteria; phylum Planctomycetota; class Planctomycetia; order Gemmatales; family Gemmataceae; genus JAIBBI01. The sequence goes on along the minus strand of JAIBBI010000168.1, from coordinate 3,582 downwards.
ACAGTTCGAAGTACGTCGGCTCCGGATACGCCTTCGACACCACACGCAAGGCAAAGTGGATCGCTGACTCACTTACCGAGTCGCCCATTCCCGGCATCGAACTGGTCAAACCGGACGCGCTCACACGCGCTCACGTCGCGGAGGTTCATGACCCGGACTACATCCAAGCCGTCGAAACGGGCGAGCCTCGGAGCTTGGCCGAGTCGCAAGGTTTCAGGTGGGACGCCGGGGTTTGGCCGATGGTTCTGGCGTCCAACGGCGGAGTGGTCGCGGCCGCACACGCCGCCCGGAGGTCCGGTGTTGCCGGATCGTTGTCGAGCGGCCTCCACCACGCCGGGTACGGGAGCGGTGCCGGATTCTGCACATTCAACGGACTTGCGATCGCGGCCAAGGCGGTGCTGGCCGCGGGAGCAAAGTCCGTGCTGATCCTGGATCTCGACGCTCATTGTGGGGGCGGCACGGCGTCCTTGATCGCTGATGATCCTCGCATCCGACAACTCGACGTTTCGGTCAGCCGCTACGACAGCTATCGGGAGAGCGAGCAAAGCCGGTTGGTTATGGTCGGGACCGGTACAGAATACCTCCCTGCAGTCCGTCGAGTGTTGGATGAGGCGGATCGTCGAGGTTCTTCCTTCGACTTGTGCCTGTACAACGCGGGCATGGACCCGAGCGAAGACTGCTCGATCGGGGGAAAGGCCGGAATCACCCGCGATGTGCTGGCCGAGCGCGAGCGTTTGGTGTTCGAGTGGTGTGCTGCCCGACAGTTGCCCATTGCATTTGTCCTCGCCGGCGGGTACATAGGCGCCCGCCTTGACGAGTGTGGACTCGTTAACCTACACCGCCTCACCTTGACAGCCGCGGCAAAAACCAACAGCCGAGCCGGTCTCAGAACCAACCGACTCAGGGACGATGAGGCTCCGGGGCCGGATTTCTCTTCCGTCTGAAGTTATGCCTATGTGCGACGGAGTAAAGGAGCGGGGAGGCGGCGGCGATTCAAGAATGCAGCGTAAAACCGTGCACTTTTGTGGTCTGCGATGATGGGGAACAACCCGTCATTCGGCCGCAGGAGGCACCGAGGTGTCCGCGAACAGTGAGCCATAGAGCGAGATTCGACGTGGGGCTCTGACCGGTGGGCTCAGCAAGCGTCAGGCATGCGAGCAGTATCGGATTCACTGGAAGACGCCGGCGAAAAATCCCGACCCATGAGGAACCGCCGGGGTAACGACGGTGGAGGTCGGCCCGGCGTCCGACAAAGATGCGACATTCAATGGGGCCGGGGTGCGGCGGATGCCGCACTCCGATCCGCACAACTTTCCGAAACTACACAGACTGCAGGAACCGCAATCGGAATTGTAAGAAGTCGCCGCTGTCTACCGATCCGTTGCCGTCGAAGTCGAAGGCCGGACTCGCACTGAGAAACGCGATACGGAAAGCGAGGAAGTCGCCGGAGGTGACTTGGCCGTTGCCATCGGCGTCGCCGAAGAGACGGAAGAGCTTGTTGGTGGTGTCGCCGACGAGGGTGTAATCGTCGCCGCCGGTTCCGTTACCGTCACCGTCCAAGCCGTCGCTGAGGAAGTTCGCGGCCTTGACCGACAGCGTGTATCGGCCGTCGGCGAGGCTGCCGAACTCCACGGCGTCGCCGGCGAGGAAAGTCAGCGTCACGACGTCACGCGTGCTGTTGACGGCCGCGGCAAGGTTGGGAAGTTTGTTGTCGCTCTGCCGGCGAAGCTCGAACGCGGCGGCCGGGTTGCCGGCGAATGTCACGGGGTGATCGAATGTCACGGCAACCGATAGGACCCGCGACCGCTGGGCGTCACCGCCGTTGATCTGCACCTGCGACACCTTGGCCGGCTGCCAGACCTGGACTTCGAACGCGCCGATGTCGACCGCACCGACGCGGGGCAGGCCGCGTTGATCGAGTGGCGACGCTCCCGAGGAGGTGCCGGCATTGATTGCAGGCGATCCGGGAAGCAGCGCGACAGTCTGGGTCGGGCCGCCGTTGCTGGCGAGTGTTCCCAGGCCCGCCGCGGACGCCGAGAGATTGACGAGGTTGTTGGTCGAAGCCGCCGTCAGCGGGTTGCCGAGCAGGTCGCCGCCGATGTTACCGGCAACGACGCTGTTCCGCAGATTAGTGGTCGACAATACGTTCGTGAGCCCGCCGTTGCTGTTGTTGGTGATGGTGGCGTTTGTCACGTCGGCGGTTCCATCCCAAAGCAGGACCGCGTCTTTGCCGTTGTCGGCGAAGGTCGAGTTGGAGATGACAAGGTTGCCGAGATTGATCAGTGCGCCGCCCTGATTGAACACAGTGTTGCCGTTGAAGGTGCTGCCGCGGATGGTCGTGGCACCGAACAGGCGCAGTGCTCCGCCGTTGAACTTGGAGTCGTTGGCCGTAAAGGTCGAGTTGTCGATAGTGAGCGTCCCCACGCTCTGGATCGCGCCGGCTTCGTTGCCGGTGTTGTTAGCGAAGGTGGAGCGGGCGACGCTCAGGGTGCCGTCGTTGTAGACGGCGCCGCCGAGACCCGAGGCGGTGTTGCCGGTCAGCGTCACACCATCGAGGATCAACTCGCCGGCGTTGTACACTGCCCCGCCGGAGGCCCCGCGGCCGGCGGTGATCGTGAGTTGGCCCGAGAGAGTGAGCTTTGCGCCGTTAGCAACGGCCACGTGTTGCCGATTCGGGCCCGTCACGTCTACGGCGAGCGTGATCGGGTTGCCGGCCGCAGGTCCCTGGACCGTAACCTCGCCGGAATTGACACGCAGTGCCGACAGGTCGGCCGCATCTGTCCAGCCGTTGGCCAGCATTACCGTCTGACCGGAGAGGGCCGGGGCGAATGTAATCGTGTCGGCGCCGGCCTGATTATTGGCGAGAGCCATCGCCTCGCGAAGGCTGGTCACGCCATCGACGGGATTGACCACGTCTGCCGTCGTCGAGACGACAAGGCTCGGAGTTTCCAACTTACCGGCGTCGTGCTGGTACGCCCCGAGGTCCAATCGCATGTAGGTCGGGCTGGTGTAGCCGCGCTGATCCGTGGAAATGCCACTGACGGCCATACCAACACCGGCCGCGGGGCTGTTGGCCGGCAGAGCCATCGTCTGCGTCGGCCCGCCGTTGCTCGCCAATGCTCCGAGGTTGGGGTCGGCAGTAAGCGGGGCAGGGCCGGAGATGCCGCCGGCCGGTCCCTCACTGACCGAAGTGCGAATAATGTTCGCGCCGATCAGAGTCACTGTAGCTGTCCCGGGGACCGCGCTGATCGTCTTGGTCCGGTCGGTGTTATTGACCAAGTCGATGGCCGCGCCGACGGAGTTGGCGAGGATGCTATTGGTGATGGTAGCCGAGGCGTTGGCTGTGCCGCCAGTGGGCGTGTTGCCGTAGGCGAGGTTGTACAGGACTCCGCCGGCCTGAGCCCCACCGCCACCGGCGGTGACGGTATTCAGGCTTGCCGTGACGAAGTTTAGGGTGACGGTGCCATTGAGGTTGAAAATGGCTCCGCCGTAGGCCGAGCCACCCTGGTTACCACCGCCGCCCAGGGCCGTGTTGGCAGTGAAAGTGGTATTGGTGGCCGACACGGACCCGTACAAGTTAAA
>JAIBBI010000167.1 GCA_019694755.1 Gemmataceae bacterium | reverse complement strand
AGTTGCTGCAAGTGCCGGATTGTTTCGGCCGGCACGGTCGGGCTGTCCGGGGCGAAACGACGGAGGAAGTAGGCCACAAGCGTCGGTATGTCGTCGATGCGGTCGCGGAGCGGGGGCAGGTGGATCCGGAAGACGTTGAGCCGGAATAGCAGATCCTCGCGGAACTTGCCTTCATCCACGAGGCGGGCAAGATCGCGATTAGTGGCGGCGATGATGCGGAAGTCGTGCCGGGTCGGCGTATCCGCCCCCACGGGCAGGACTTCGCCGGACTCGAGTGCGCGGAGAAGCTTCACCTGCACGGAAGGCGGAATCTCGGCGACTTCGTCGAGGAAGATCGTGCCACCGTGCGCGAGCGCGAGCAGGCCGGTGCGGGCGGCGTCCGCCCCCGTGAACGCCCCGCGGGCGTGTCCGAACAGTTCGCTCTCCACGAGGCTCGGGCTGAGTGCGGCCGCATGGACGGGAAGGAACGGTCCGGCCGACCGCCGGCTGTGGCGGTGCAGTGCCCGGGCGACGAGTTCCTTCCCGGTGCCGCTTTCGCCGGTGACGAGGACGCACACCGGCTCCGCGGCAGCCAGCGCAATGCTCCTGAAGACCTGCTGCATGACGGGCGAATCCCCGACCATTTCGTCGTCGGCCGGGGACGCGTCCGGCGTGGGATTGGCCCGCTTGCCCGGTCGTTGCCGGGCGAGCCCCGCCAACTGAATCGCCCGGCCGAGGTCGAAAGGCTTGGTCAGGTAGTCGAACGCGCCGCCCTGCACCGCGCCGACGGCCGTGGCAAGATCGCCGTACGCAGTCATCACGACGACGGGGAGACCCGGGTGGCTTTCGCGAAGTCGCGCGAGGGCGGTGATCCCGTCGATGCCCGGCAGGCGGACGTCGAGGAAGACCACGTCGGGAGTTTGGGCCGAAATTAGCTTCAGCCCCGCCTCGGCCGACGACGCGATCTCCGCGTCGAATCCCTCCGTGCGCAGGGCGCGGGCGAGCGACCAGCAGACGGCTTCTTCATCGTCAACGATGACTGCAAACGGGTTCATTCGCCCACGCGCCTCCGGCCAGGGTTGCCGATGCCGGTCGAGGTCCGATGTCCGCGGCGGCCGGCAGCGAGACGCGGAATCGCGTCCGGCTGCCGATCCGATCCCACGATACGCGCCCGTGCAGGCCTTCGATCACCTTCTGCACGACGGCGAGCCCCAACCCGATGCCGTCGCGCTTGTCCGAGACGAACGGCTCGAACAGCCGGCCCGCGATTTCCGCGCCCGGGCCGGGCCCCGAGTCGATGATATCGCAGACGAATTCCGTTCCGACCGCCGAGAGCGTTATCGCGATGCTGCCGCCGGGCCCGCAAGCGTCGATGGCGTTGTCGAGCAGGTTGACGAATACCTGAAGCAGGGGATCGCGCTGGGCCAGCACGGACGCCTGGCAGGCGGTAATGTCCGCCGCGAGCGCGATCCCGAGGTGTTCATATTGTTGCCGGAGTGAATCGATGGCATCCTGCAGGACGGTATCGAGCCGGACCGATTCCACGGGCTCGGACTCACCCCGCCCGAGCTGGAGGAACCGCTGGAGCTGGACTTCGATGCGATCGAGTTGGCGCACGGCGACGCGCACGGGTTCAAGGTCGCCGGCCTGTTGTTCGCGGAGGTAAAGCTGCAGAGCGAGCTTGGCTCCGGTCGCGCCGTTGCGGAGTTGGTGGGCGAGCCCGCCTGACATCTGGCCGAGCAATCGCCACCGCTCGCCGTCGCGGAGCGTGTTCTGCAGGTCGCTCAATCGGCCGGCCATGGAATTGACGCTGGCGGCGAGTTCGCGGAACTCGTCGTCGCGGCGCGGGAGAGGGACCGGGGTGAAGTCGCCGGCCGCGACCCGGCGGGTCTGCACTTCGAGATCGCGGATGCGGGAGACGAACCGGCTGCCGAGCATCAGCGTGATGCCAACGGCAATCAGCATGCCGACGGTCCCGAAGATCAAAGCCGGGCGGACGGCCCCGGCCACCGATTGCTGCCAGCGGGTCACCGGATAAAGGATGGCGAGGATAGTATCGTCAGTTGCCGACACATCGACGGGCCGATGTCGGCGGATGAAGTACGACTGGCCTGCCCACTCGACGCGGTGTCCGAGATCGTCGGCCGGGATCGTGGCCAAGCGATCGAGTCCCAGATCGGCCCGGCTCGGAACCGGCGACATCGTCGCGAGAGTCTCCCGGCCGGGGTGGTACAGGCAATAATCCGCGCCGGTGAGGCCTTTCAATTGCTGGAGGACGCCGGGGGTGAACGGGAAGTGTGATGAGCCGAGCGTGAGGTCGATGTTGTCGAGCGTCAACCGCAGGGCGGCCCGCTCTCGGCGCACAGCGTCCCACGCCGTGGCCAAGCTGACGGCCAGGATCACAAGCAGGACGGCCGCCATCGGCAGGAGCAACTGGCCGCGGATTCCCAGGCGCATGCGTGCTCCAATGACTCAAACAGTCAGGATACTCGACGGTGACGGGCGGTGCTACGGCCGGGCGACGATTCGCGGGCCGTGGTGAAATGGTCGCCGGGAGTGGTGAGCCGGTCATCAATCCGCTCGTGATTCGCCCACCTCGATGTGTCATTTTCCCGGGAAATCGGCTGCCCGGGTCGGTGGTACGCCGGTTGCTATGATCGGACGGGACATCGGGAACGTACCGCGGAGAATGGAATATGGACCGTTCGGCTCGTCGTGAATCAGTTGATTCATCGCGGCGACACCGGCCCGGGTTTACGCTCATCGAGTTGCTGGTGGTCATCGCGATCATCGCGATCCTGATCGGCCTGCTGCTCCCGGCCGTGCAGAAGGTGCGCGAGTCGGCGAGCCGGGTGCAGTGTCAGAATCACCTCCGGCAGGTCGTTCTCGCGCTGCACAACTACGAATCATCGAATGGTACTTTGCCAAACTCCAAGCGTACGGAACCGCAGGTGATCCCCGGCGTGGCCGGCGCGCGGAGTTGGGCGCTGGACGCGTTCCCCTATCTGGAACAGGGCAACCTGATTGGCGGGACCAGCGGATTCAACCTCGCCCAGAACTGGTGGGAGCAGGGCGACCCGATTGCCGAGACCGGCCCTGTGATGACGCAGATCCGCATTCTCCAATGTCCGGGTTCGCCGTTCAACAACCGGTTCCAGGACAAGATCGCGACGCCGCGAAAGAAGGGCGCGTGTACCGACTTCTTCGCCGTCGAGGGGATCAACGCTTCGTTCAACACCGAGTTGACCGCCCAGGGGCAGCCGACGCTTGGCACGGCGGCCCGACAGATGGTGGGCGTCATGCGGCCGGTGCCCGAGCCGCGGGTCACGATCTCCTCGATCGAGGACGGAAGCTCGAATACCATCCTGATCGGCGAGTGTGCCGGCCGCGAAGACGTCTGGAGGGGCCGGCGCGGGACGCCCAGCCAGACGGATCCGGGGCAACCGAATTGTGCCCGGGCCCGCGGCGGTGCGTGGGCGACCAACGATAACCCGTACGAACTCGGGCTGCCCCCACTGGGCTGCTCCGGGTCTAATGCCGCCCTGACCCCGCTCGCTCCCGGTTCGCAGCGAGTGAATGCGTCAAACGAGTACGGCGGCACCTTTTATGGCTTTCATTCCGGCGGCGCGAACGTCGGGTTTGCCGATGGATCGGTGCGGATTCTGAGCGAAAACACGAGGTTGTGGGTCGTCGGCGCTCTGGCGACGCGGGCCGGCGGCGAGACCACGGAGTGAAGAAACGCAACCGATTCCCGGTGCCATGATTCGACGGACTTACCGGTGGGTTGGCGCGGGTTTGCGCCCCTCCGGCAGATTTTTTGTTCGGTCTGTCGTCGTTCTGTTCTCTGAATTGTGTCCTCCGGTATCGAGGTAGGCGTACTCGCGCGTCTTGGCCAGAGTCTGCACTGTCCCGGTCGCGACGGTGCCAACTGAGTCTGTGATAGTCGCGCGGATTTGCCTCAGCGGGTACGTCTTCGTGCCCCGGCCGGTTGAGCCTCACTCATTTGAATCACTTTGGGGAAAGCCATGTTCCGCACCCGGTCCAAGTCGCGCGTCAGCCGTCGTCCCCTGTTTGGCCGTCAGCGGCTTTGGCTGCAGTGCCTGGAAGACCGCCAGGTCCCGGCAATCTTTACCGTCACGACCAATGCCGACGCCGGTGCGGGGAGCCTGCGAGAAGCTCTGACTCTGGCACAGAACAACGCTCAGGACGACACGATTACGTTCAACACCGGACTTGTCACCAGCCCGATCTCGGTGACGGGTGGTGAGTTGTCGTACGTCGCGCCGTCGACGGAAGGCAAGTCGCTGACGATTACCTGGCCGGGGGCGGGTAAGCTGACCTTGCAGAGCAGCGGGGCGGCTTCGACCACGCGCCGGGTGTTCAACTTCTCGGACGCCAGCACGACGGTTCCGTCGGTCGCCATCAGCCTCAGCAATCTGGTCATTACCGGGGGCAACCTGTCGTCCGGCAACGGGGCCGGCATACTCACGACCAATGAAAGCCTCTCGCTCACCAACTGCGACGTGACGGCCAACACGACCGCCGGCGCGGGGGCCGGCCTCGCGGCCAGCGCGGCGACCCCCACGATCACCCTCAGCGGCACGGTCTTCAGCAACAACAGTGCGACCAGCACCGGCGGCGCGATCAACGTCGGCGCGGCCGCCAAGCTCGACATCCTGGCGTCCTCGTCGTTCACCGGCAACCGGTCCGGCGGGACCGGCGGGGCGATCCACAGTGCGAGCACGTTGACGCTGAACATCACGAATGCCACGGTCTCCGGTAACTCGGCCGCCAGCACTGGCGGGGCGATCCATACGGCCAGCGCGGCCACGGTTACAATTAATACTTCGACTTTCAGCAGCAATACGAGCGCGTCTTCCGGCGGTGCGATCAATACCGCAAGCACGGTGTCTTTCACGGCCAGCGATTCCACATTCAATTCCAATTTCGCAAACACGGGAGCTGGAGCCATCCGGTTCGCGAGCTCGACATCGACCGTGACTTTGAATCGATGCACGGTGTCCGGAAACACTGCCTCGACCAGCCACGGCGGCGGCATCTACATGTTCAGCGGCGGGTCGCTCACCGCTAACGAAAGCACGTTTTCCGGCAACGCGGCCGGGCTGAACGGCGGCGGCATCGCGTCGTTCACTGCGACGGTTACGCTGACCAACTGCACGATCTCGGGTAACGAGGCTCGCAGTACGGCGGCCAATGCCGGTGGTGGCGGCATCAGCCTGAACAGCAGCGCGAATCTGATCGTCAACAACAGCACGATTGCCAACAACAAGGCGACTGCCGTCTCGGGCGTCGGCGGCGGTATCCGCAAGTCGAGCGCGACGGGGACAATCACGCTCAACAGCACGATCGTGGCCGGCAACACCGCGCCGGGCGGCGGCCCGGACATCAATCATACGTCGACCATCGCCCTCACGACAATTCTCGGTGGCGACAACCTGATCGGCGTCGACGATTCGGGTAACTTCGCCCTGTCCGGCACCAACAAGACCGGCAACCTTGCCACGCCGTTGAACGCGTACCTCGCGCCGCTGGGCAATTACGGCGGCCCGACGCTGACGCACGGCTTCCGCTACATCAGTCTCGCCAAGGACAACGGCAACAACCTGGCGGCCAAATCGTTCGACCAGCGTGGCACGCCGTTCAATCGCGTTGTCGGTGCCAAGGCGGATGTGGGAGCAGTTGAGGGTGAGTTAACAGTGCCGTTCGTCGAATCGGCGACCGGTCTGACAGACGTCAACGGCCCGGGTGGCACCGCTTATGCATTTACAGTCACATTCAATGACGAGACTGGTGTCGATACGTCGAAACTGGGCACCGGTGAAGTCACGGTGACTGGCCCGGCCGGGTTTTTCAACGTGGTGCCGACATTCAAGGGATTCACGACATCCGGCAAGCAGGTCAACGCGTCGTACGAGTTCGTTCCGCCGGGTGGATCGTGGGACACCGTGGACGGCGGTACCTATTCGGTCAATCTCGTGGCTGGCAAACTGTTTGACACCGACGTGCCGACACCGCAATCGGCCCCGGCGACCCTGATCGGCACCTTCAACGTGGGCATGGCCGGCGCATTGGTCGTCGACAACGGGGCCGATGTCGACGACGGCAACGTCTCGGCGGGCAACGTCACGCTCCGCGAAGCCATCCGCATCTCCAACGCTTCCGTGGGTGGCCCCGACACGATCACCTTCAGCGGCCTGAACGGCACGACGATCACCCTGGTGTCGGGCGAACTGTCGATCACCGACGGTGTGATCATCAACGGCCCGGGTGCGGCCAACTTGACCATCAGTGGTGCGGTGGCGGTGTCGGCCACCAATCGCATCTTCAACATCAACGTCCCGGGAATCGGGGGAGATATCAAAATCTCCGGGCTGACGTTCGCCGGCGGCAACGTCACCGGTTCGGGTGGGGCAATTACCCTGGCCGACGAAACGGCCGATTTCACGAATGTCTCGTTCTCCGGCAACAAGGCGTCCTCCAACGGCGGCGCGATCAACACGACCACGAATGCGAGCGTGACCCTCACGGGTTGCACGTTCACCAACAACACGGCGACGAGCAGTGGCGGCGCGGTGGCCATCGGGGCCGGAACCAACCTGCTGACGGTCACCAATTCGACGTTCACCGGCAACTCGGCCGGCGTGCAGGGCGGGGCGATTCAGGGCGGCAGCACGATCACGCTGACCGTGTCGGGAAGCACCTTCACCAGCAACACGGCCACCACCGGCGGCGGCGCGATCAACGTGGGCGTCGGCATGCACTCGATCTCGAATTCGACCTTCTCGAAAAACAACGGCGGCGGCGCGTCCGGCGTCGGCGGCGCGCTGAACCTCCCCTCGGCCAACACCGTGGTCGGCATATCGAACTCCACGTTCTCTAACAACACGGCCGGCTCCGCAGGCGGCGCGATCAACGGCGTCAGCACCCTGACACTCAACATCGACGACAGCAAATTCACCGGCAACTTCGCGACGGCCACCGGCGGCGCCATCCGCGTCGCCCGCGCCGCCACCACGGTGACGATGAACAACACTACCGTCTCGGGCAACACGGGCACAGGCGGCGGCGGTATCTACTTCTTGGCCGGCGGCAGCCTGACGGTCAACAATTCGACGATCGACACGAACGTCGCCAGCACCGCGGGCGGCGGCGGCATGCGGCTCGGGGCCGCGACGGTTGCGATTACCAACAGCACCATCTCCGGCAACAACGCCGTGACTGGCGGCGCGGGAATCCGCCTCGCCGTGGTCGGCGCGAGTCTCACGCTGGCCAATACGACCGTGACCAACAACAGCACCGGCGGCAAGGGCGGCGGCGTCTACTTCATCGGCAACACGAACACGGTGCAATTCGACAGCACCATCGTCTCGGGCAACTTCGGGGCGACCAACCGCGACCTCTCCGGATCGGTAGCCACCCAGTCGATCGCCGGCACGAAGAACCTCATCGGCGCGTACGACCCGTCGATCGTGACCATCGACACCCTCAACAACCTGTCGGGCACGGAAGCTGCTCCGCTCGACGCCAAGCTCGCGCCGCTGAACAACTTCGGCGGCCCGACCCGGACTCACGGCCTGTTCAGCGGCAGCCCGGCCGTCGACATGGGCAGCAACGTCAACGGCCTGGGCACCGACCAGCGCGGCCCCGGATTCACGCGAGTCGTCGGCGCGAATCCGGACGTCGGCGCTTTCGAAGGTGAACTGAAGATCCCGAGCGCCTCGACAACGCTTGCCAACGTCAACACCGCCGGCGGCACCGTCTACTCGGCCAAAGTGGTGTACACCGACGAAACGGCGATCAACACCGGCTCCATCGACCTCAACGACGTGACGCTGACTGGCGGCGTGCTCGGCAGCCCACTTTCGCCGTCGAAGGTCAGCTTTACCGGCAGCGGTGTCTCGGTGACCGCGACCTACGAGTTCACGCCCCCGGGTGGAAGCTGGGACTTCTTCGACGGCGGCGTGTACACCCTGAACATGATCGCCAACCAGGTGTTCGATACCGACGGCCCGTCGTCCGTTCTCGCCGGCCCACTCGGTTCGTTCACCGTCAGCATTCCGCAGACGCTGGTCGTCGACAATGTGCTGGATGAAGACGATACCGACTACTCGGCCGGCGACTTCAGCCTTCGCGAAGCGCTCCGCCTGGCCAATACTGCCAGCCCCGGCGGCATCGACACCATCACCTTCGCGCCGGCCCTGTCCGGCTCGACCATCTTCTTGCTCACTGGGCAGATCGCCATCACCGACGGCGTCGTCATTCAGGGCCCCGGCTCGGGTTCGCTCTCCATCGCCGGTGCGGCCACGGCTTCCGCGACCAACCGCCTGTTCAACATCAACATCGCGGCGGCCGGCGCGAAAGTGGACATCAGCGGCCTGACGCTCAAGAGCGGCAACGTGACCGGCACGGGCGGGGCGATCACGATGGTCGATGAGCTTCTCACGCTCAACGACGTGACCCTGTCCGGCAACAAGGCCAGCAGCACCGGCGGCGCGATCAGCGTCTCCACCGCGACGACGATCACCCTGACGAATTCCACATTCTCGGGCAACTCGTCGGGCTCGACCGGCGGCGGCATCTCGATGCCGGCGACGACCGGCGCGTCGAGCACCACGGTGTCGGGCTCGACGTTCATCAACAACACGGCGGCTTCTTCGGGTGGGGCGATCAACGGCGGAAGCACCGTGACGTTTACCACCAGTAACAG
>JAIBBI010000166.1 GCA_019694755.1 Gemmataceae bacterium | reverse complement strand
TTGTAACGCAGTAACTTCCCGAGGCGGTTGGAGAGCGACTGGGCGTTGGCCGGTGTCGCATTCTCGCCGACGGCAACGTAAAGTTTGCCATCGGGCCCGAAGTGCATGGCTCCGCCGTTGTGGTTCTTTGCCGTTGAGAGGTTGTCGAGATCGACGAGGACCGTCTCGCTGTTCTCGACCACCTGCGTACCTGAGGCATTGGCGGTAAACCGGCTGATCCGATTGTGAATCGGAGACGTACTCGTCGTGTAATAGATGTAGACGTACCGGTTGGTCGCGTAATCGGGGTCGAAGGCGATACCAAGCAGGCCACGTTCCCCGGAACTGCTGACGGAGATGTGGTTCGTTCCGTTGCTGACACGGGAGAGGAAGTTGGTATTGGGCGCGACCTGCGTCCACGCCGCGCTGCCGGATCCCTGATAAACTTCGAGCGTCCCGGCCTGCTCCAGCACGAACAGTTTGCCGTCGGGCGCGAACTGCATCGCCGTGGCCGAACTGAGCGTGCCCGTAATCGCGGACTCGGTGAAGCCCGTGGGCAGCACCGCGGGCGCGATCCGGTCTTCCAGGTGAGTGACGCGCAACGAACGACGAACCGGCTTCATGATGGACGTCTCACAACTCGCAGGGGGGCGGTAACGGGAGATGTTCCCAGAATCTTAGCGGACAGTTGGAGCGGGATCAACGGGAGTCGCGCAACTCACAAGTCTCCGCCGCGCATCGCCGCCAACTCCTTGCGGGCCATGCCGAGCCGGTCGCGGTACTCGGCGCTATCGGGCTTTACGCGGTTCAGCTCGGCGAAGCGGGCGATCGCCTGCTCGTAAGCGATCTTGGCCTGATCCTGACTTCCGGTCGCCAGGTAAATCCGCGCCAAGCCCAGCGTCGCATTCGCCAGGTGTGGCCGGTACTCGGGCAACCCTTGTGCAGTCGTCAGGGAATTGACCGCCTCCTCCATCAGGGCCATGCGGGTCTCCAGCGGATTGTCCGCGGAGTTGATCTGCCCGAGGTGGGCCGCGCTGATACCGAGCAGACCCTGAAACGTCGGCACGCGCGGATGTCGCTTCACCACTTCGCGCCAACTGGCCAGCGCGGCCGAGGAATATTCCCGGGCCGCCTGCGGGTCCTGCCGGACTTGATACTGTCGGGCCAGTTCGGTCGTCGCGGCCGCGAGCTTGGTCTGGTACAGCGTTGTCAGCGGGTTGGCGTCGCTCAGCTTCTGCCAGTTGGCCCGGGCCGCATCGACTTCGCGAATGGCGTCGTCCGACTTGCCCGGCAACTGGCTCAGAAACCGGCCGAGGTTGTATCGGCTCTGGGCTAAGGAGTTCTGGTACTTTGCGGCATCAGGGTGCGACTTGACCAGCCCCGCCAGCAACCTGCCCGACTCGGTGAAGCGGGCCAGCGCGTCGGTCTGCCGATCCTTGTGGTCGGAATCGAGACCGGCCCGGTTGAACAGTGTGACGGCCAGATCGTGCTCGTCGTCGGCCGCGAGCGTGTCCGCGACCAATGCCCGTCGGACATCTTCCGCTTGTTGAAACGCCTTGGTCGCGTCCTCGAACCGTCCGGCACGATCGTACGCGCCGCCAATGCGGTTCAGTGACGAGCCCAGTTCCCGCCGCCAGGAAAGGCTCTCCGGGTGAAGGTTGAGTTGCTCCCGGCTCAGAACGACGGCCTTGTTGTATTCCTCGATGGCCGCATCGAGTTTTCCCGTGTCGACAAGCAGTCGGCCACGACGCAGATACGCCTTGGCCGCGCGGGCCACGATTTCCGGATTGTCGCCTTCGTACTTGCCGATGCGGTCGAGTGACTTGCCCACTGTGTCGAGCATCGCCTGCCGCTGGACTTCGGGGTCGCCCGCGCCGGGCAGGTCTTCCTGCTCCAGCAGGTCGTCGACGGCGGCGAACGCCACCCGCAGAGACGATTGTGCCGTGGCCCGCGCCTTCTCCGTCTGCCGATACAGCCGAAAAAGGCCTACGCTCAAACCGCTGAGCAAAACCAGACTCACGCATCCGAGGCCGATCAGCCCGGCCACCGCAGGCCGTCGCCGCGCCCACTTCACCGTGCGCTGCATCCGGGACAGCGGCTTGGCCAGCGTCGGAACGCCATCGACGAATCGCTGCAGGTCGTCCGCCAGTTCGCCCGCCGTTGCGTATCGTTTCTCGGGCTTTTTCTCGAGGCACTTCAGACAGATCGCTTCCAGTTCGCCCGGCACCTTGACGAGCTTCGACGGTGCGATCGGCTCGTCGGTCGTCACCGCGATGATCGTGTCGATCGAGGTCGCCTCGCGGAACGGTGGGCGACCGGTGAGACACTCGTAAAGAATTGCCCCGAGCGAATAGATGTCCGAGAGTCGGTCGGCATGCCCCTCGGTCTGTTCCGGGGCCATGTAACTGGGCGTACCAAGGATCGTGCCCGCGTGCGTGATGCCAGGGCCGGCCATACCCGAGCCGGGGTCGAACCGCTTGGCCAGTCCGAAGTCCGTGACCTTCAGCGTACCGTCGGAGGCGACCAGGATGTTGTCGGGCTTCAAGTCGCGGTGAAGGATGCCGCGATCGTGGGCCGCCTGCACCGCTTTAGCGATGAAGATGACCGACTCGGCGGCGGTCCGCGGAGTCATCAGCTCCCGGCGGATCTTGCCCGTCAGGCTGCCGCCGCCGCAAAATTCCATCGCGATGTACGGCCGCGACTCGTACCGACCCGTTTCGTAGATCTGCGCGACGTTGGGATGCTGGAGTGCGGCGGCGGCCTCGGCCTCGGCCTGGAAACGGACCTGATCCTTGGCCCGGGCTTCGGAGCTGCGGATGAGCTTGAGCGCCACGACGCGATTGAGCGCGAGGTGGCGGGCCTTGAACACGACGCCGACGCCGCCACGCCCGAGTTCGCCCAGCAGTTCATAGCCCGGGACCTCGGGAACCGCGAGTTGGGTCGGTGCGTCGCCACCGGTCGTGGAAGGCCGGCAGGTCGCGGTGGGCGACGGGGCGGGGGCCGGCGCGTCGGCCATCGTCTGCGAAAAACCGGTCAGGTCATCCAGTTGCGACTTTCCGCGTTTCGTCGATCCGTCGGCCATGCACGTATTCTACGCCCGACCCGCGGGCACGGATGCCACCACCGGAAGGCGATGTCGGCCGTCCCGGCGGGCCGGCTTGTCGCCGCCGTTGTCCGCTTCCCAGCGTGCCAACTCTTCGAGCAGGGCGTCCACCATCTCGGCTTCGAGGACGTGACGGACGATTTCGCCGTTGCGGTAAATCACTCCTTTGCCGTTGCCCGCCGCGATGCCGATGTCCGCCTCCTGCGCCTCGCCCGGGCCGTTGACCACGCATCCGAGCACGCTGATCTTCACGGGCGTCTTCTTCCCCTCGAGCCGGGCTTCGAGTTCGGCAATGATCTTCTCGAGATCGATGGCCAGCCGGCCGCACGTCGGGCAAGCGATCAGTTCCGGCTTCCGGACGCGCCGGCCGGTCGCCTGGAGTATGTCGTAACACGCCGCGATCTCGGGCACCGGGTCGCCGAGTAGGCTCACGCGGATGGTATCGCCGATGCCGTCAAGGAGAATTGGCGCCAGGCCGCACGCGCTCTTCACGACCGCATAGGGCGGCTTGCCGGCTTCGGTCACGCCAATGTGCGTCGGGTAATCGGCCTGCTTGGCATACAAACGATACGCTTCGACGACGGTCTGTACGTCGGACGACTTCAGTGAAACGATGATGTCGTGGTAGCCTTCGCTCTCGGCGATCTCGATGTACCGCAGCGCGGAGTCGACCATCGCGGGCGGGCACGGATAGCCGTACTTCATGGCGAATTCGCGTTCGAGGCTGCCGGCATTCACGCCGATCCGCATCGGGACGCCCTTGTCCTTGCACTTGCGCAGCACCTGGCGGAAGCGGTCCATGCCCCCAATGTTTCCGGGATTGATGCGGATCTTGTCGACGGAGTGATCCAGGGCCGACAGGGCCATCTTGTAGTCGAAGTGAATGTCGCAGATGAGCGGGATGCGGATCTGCTTCTTGATCTCGCCGAGCACGGCCGCGTCTTCCGCCTTGGGCACCGTGACGCGGACCAGTTCGCAACCTGCCTCCTCGAGCGCGTGGATTTGCGGAAGCACCTGGTCGAGCAGATGCGTGTCCGGCACGGTCATCGACTGCACGCGAATGGGGTTGTCGCCACCAATGCCGACGCCCCCGACCTCGACCACGCGGGTCTTGTGCCGGCGGAACGGCGACTGATAGAGATTCGCGGGCGGGGTCTCGACGGCCTCCATGGCGCAATACTCTCGGCAGACGGGCGAAGTCGACTCATTTCGTCTTACCACGCAGTCGCCGGCGCGGTAAGCCCGAACTGGTAACCGTCAGCCCGCCCACGCAGTAACCTGTCAGAATGTCCGAGGCCTTGGCATATCTCGATGGTCGCATCCTCCCCGCAGCCGACTGTGCGCTTTCACTAGCCGACGCCGGTTTCGTCATGGGTGCGACTGTCACTGATCTGGCCCGGACATTTAACGGCGAGTTATTCCGCTGGGAGGCCCATCTTCGCCGGTTTCGGGAGAGTTGTCGGGCGTGTCATATTCTCCTGCCGGCAACGGATTCGGAGCTGACCTCGGCCGCGCAGGAGATCATCGCCAACAACCGGGTAATGTTGCCCACCGGCGGTGAACTCGGCGTGGTCCTGTTCACCACGCCCGGGCCCATCGGGCTTTATTCGGGAGCCGATGGCGATGGCCCGCCGACAATCGGTCTGTACACGTTTCCGATTGTCGGGAGTCGCTACCGGCACCTGTTCACAAGCGGAGCCCGGCTAGCGATTCCGGCGACGCTGCACGAGTTCGGGGTGCCCCCCGCCGCGAAGCAGCGGAGCCGGATGGGCTGGTGGATCGCCCGGCAGGAGGCCCGCCGCATCGACGCTGCCGCCGAACCGCTGTTGCTGACCCGCGAGGGATTAATCACCGAGACGCCGTCGGCTAATCTCATCGTCGTGCTCGGCGGTCGGCTCTTCACGCCGCCGGCGAACAGCGTTCTGCCCGGCGTGACTCTGGACGTGATTCGGAAACTCCGGCCCGACGTGGTAGAGCGACGGTTGACCGTGGAGGACTGCCGTGCCGCGGACGAAATCATTCTGACCTGCACGACCTGGTGCGTCGCCGGCGTCAGCGCGATCGATGGCGTGGCGATCCCCTGGCCGGGACCGGTGCTGCGGGAAATTCAGGATTGTTTTTCGGAGTTTGTCGAGGTCGACTTTATACGGCAGTTCATACAGAGTGATTGATCACTCGAAGCTCTTCGACTTGAATTCGTCGGCCTTGTCCTTCGACGGGACTGGCTTAATCGCCAGCGCGTAGATGAGGTGGTCTTTGTCCTTCTCCGTCTGGTACCGGGTCAGAATCGGGAAGAATTTGTCGGGCACGGTCGTATACGTGATTTCGCCGGCATGGGGGGCCTTGGCCGTCACCTTGATCTTGCGCTCTTTCGGGTCGTAGGAGACGACGGTCACGTCGGCGGAAACATCTGCCACCAGCGGGAACGACTTCTTCTGGCCCAGCGGAATCGTCTCGACCGTCGTCCGCTCGATCTTAAATCCGGTCAGGGTCTGGTCGCGTTTACGGACTTCCTCGGCCAGTTGCGCGAGCTTGGGATCAATGGTCTTATGGCGGTCGCTGGCCAGCACGGCGACGACTGTGACACGGTAATCTTCCGCGCGGGCCACCGACATCAGGAAGGAAAAAACGAGCGTCGCGACCAGCCACCTGTTCATCAAGGCACCACCGGAGTTGTCTTGTCGGCAGGATTCACGATGATCGGCTTCGTGGGGTCTTTGCCGGGAACGACCGGCTTCAGCGGTGCATCGGACCCTTCGATGACGATCACGTCGAGAACTGTATCGCCGACCGTGGCGAGGTCAAGCGGGCCGGCCAGGGGTGGCCGACCGACAACGATGGCTTGTGCGTCATCGCCTTGCACGCTGACGATGGCGACTTCGTCCGCGCCAACCAGCGTCAGCGCATCGGCGACGAGCGGGCGGCCATCGCCTTCGTTGCCGACGGGGAAGAAGATCAAGGCGGCAAACACGACGGCTGCCGCGGCCACCGCCACGCCGATCCACCGGCCCGCGGACCGTTGTGTGCGGTAGTTCACGGCCGGCGTCGCGGGTTCGAGGGCGGCGTGGATGTTGTTGAGGGTGCGGGCCCAGGCGGCGTCGCTCGGCTCCGGGATCCCGGCCTTCGCCCACAGCGGGCTGGTCCGGGTCATTTCCACCTGGATATCGAGGGCGGCCCGCGCCTCGGGGCTGGCGGTCAGCTCCGACTCGGCGGCCGAGCGGTCCGCGGCATTCAGTTCGCCGTCGACGTAGCCCGCCAACCGCACGAATTTGTCATGGCCGTCGTTCGATTTCATGGCGTTGCTTGCTCTGTCAGAGACAGTTTCAACCGCTGGCGTGCGTAGAACAACCGGCTCATCACGGTGCCGATCGAGATCCCGAGCACGTCTGCGATCTCCTTGTAACTCAGTTCGCCGTCCGCGTGCAGCACGAACGTCTCGCGCTGGGCGTCGGGCAGTGTGGCCAGGGCCGCGTCGAGCGCGCGCCGGAGGTCGGCATTGCCGAGTCCCCGCGCCGGGTCGTCCCAGGTGGTCAGCCCCGGATCGACATCGGCATCCGGATCCCCTGCGTCGAGGGAAATGCCCGTCCGCCGGCCCCGCTTTCGGCCGAGGTCGAATGCGGCATTCGATACCACCCGCATCAGCCACGTCTTGAAGGAACTGCGTCCCTGGAAGGAATCCAGATTGACCAGAGCCTTTACGTAGCCTTCCTGCACGGCATCGAGCGCGTCCGCCTCCTGCCCGAGCAAACGGTACGCCACGCGAAACGCCGGCTGGCGATAGCGGACGAACAGTTCGTCGAGCGCCGAGCGATCCCCCGCCGCGAAGCGGGCGAGGAGTTGCCCGTCACTGTCGTCGGCCGGTGGCGGTGAAGCCGGGACATCGGCCATGACCGAGCGTACACTCCTCTCTGAGTTAGACGTGAGAACCGTCCTGACTATTCGTCGAGGCCATCATACGCCCGCCTCCGGTGGAAATCGAGGGACTGCGTTCCGACGCCGTTACACGCGTGTCATCAACAGGTTACGGCCATGCTCACCGTGATACGGTGGAATGAAACGGACCGGAATTGTCGCGAATTCGACTTCGCCGCCGCCCGCGAAATTGTCAGTGAACTCCAGTCCACTGCAGATCCGATCTGGTTCGACCTCCGCGACCCGTCGGACGAGGAATTGGCCTTCGTCTTTGGTTCGCTGATCCCGATCCATTCTTTGTCTCTCGAAGACATCAACCGCCCGAGCCGCGATCCGCAGGGCCGGCCTCATTTGCCCAAGGTCGAAGAGTTCCCGAACTACCTGTTCATTATCGTCAACCCGCTCACCGACGCCGCCGACGATCCGGAATCGGAAGAGCCGCTGACGTCACAACTGGGGGCAGTGATCACCCGCGATCGGCTGGTGACCGTGCATGCCGGGCCGTGCAAGTCCGTCGAGGCGGTCCGGGTGTATCTGGCCCGGCACGGCGAGCAGGCCCGGCGGGGGCCGGACTTCGTGTTTCACCTGATCCTCGACTCCATGGTCGACGCCTACGCCCCGCTATTGGACACGCTCTCCGACCGGCTCGACGAGATGGAAGTGGACATTTTCGGCTCCTATTCGCGGGACACGCTGCCACGGCTTTTGCACCTGAAACGCCGGCTGACGCACGTTCGCAAGACTCTGGCATTCGAGCGGGAAGTCCTGGCACGTCTGGCCCGCGGCGACTTCGAACTGATCGACGAACGCGAAATGGTCTACTACCGCAACGTCTACGACCACCTGGTCCGCTTTACGGAGCTTTCTGAGAGTGGACGGGAAATGGTCTCGGACCTTCTCCAGACGCACCTCTCCGTGGTGTCCAACCGACTGAACGAGGTGATGAAGACACTGACGATGGTCTCGACCGTCGTCCTGCCCATGTCGATCATTACCGGGATGTACGGCATGAACTTCAAGTACTTCCCCGAAATCGAGTGGCCCTGGGGGTATCCGTTTGCGCTGGCACTGATGGCGATCGCGGGGCTCACACCGCTGGCGTGGTTCCGCTGGAAACGCTGGCTCTAAACCGACTTGCCGCGACGGTGGGGCAGCGTAGATTGACTCTTGCGGAATGTGACAGCCGACCCGGCTCGAGGAGTCTTATTACGATGGCGCGACGCACACTTAACCGGAAAGCCTTGCGGGAGCAGGGCGAGGCGGCCGAACGCATTAAGGAAGAAGAAGAGCTCGAAGAGGAAGAAGACGAGGACGAAGACGACGACGAGGAATCTGACGACGACGCGCCGGCAGACGACGCCGAAGCTTCTGACGACGAAGCCGATGACGACGACGACTCCGGTGACGATGACGACGAAGACGGGCCGAAGAAAAAGAAGAAGAAAAAGGCCGTCAAGAAGAAGGTCGTCGCCAAGGTCAAGAAGGCGCCGGCCAAGCGGACCCGAGCGGCCAAGGTCGTCCGCATGAAAATTGTCTGGGCCGTGTACAGCAACTCGCACTCCGTGGTGGAGGAGTTCCCGTACCCGAAGAAGGCCGAGGCCGAGGCCTACCTCGCGAAGATCACCAACGACAAGAAATCGGGCGGGCCGTTCTTCCTGCAGCCGCTCAAGAAACCGTTCGACAAAGAATGAACATTACGGGCCCGCCGGCTCTCGCAGCCGGCGGGCCCGCTCATTTCT
>JAIBBI010000165.1 GCA_019694755.1 Gemmataceae bacterium | reverse complement strand
AACACATGGATCGTCGCCGTGCCGTCGCCCGCGGCGTGGACGATGCCCTCTTCATTGACAGTCGCTATCTTCGGATCGGTAGTCGAGAACTTCGCCTGCGCGGTGCGGTCGGCTGTCAGAGTCGGGCCGACCGCGTCGCCGACGATAAGTCGTTGCGTCGCGCCATGACCGTGCAGCGCGACCTCGCCCGGCCAGACGCGGGCGTCCGCGCCGGGGAGCAGGCAGGCCATCGCACACAACCCGAGGCTGAGCATGGCGGTCAGAACAACTCCTCGATCGGGCGGACGTTGTAGTCGGCGAGCGGGATCGGCCGACCTTGCGGCCCGGGCAGGTCGTGGTGCGGGTTCAGGCCCAGCGACTTGAACACGGTGGCGGCGATCTCGGCCGGAGTGGTCGGCCGGGTCTTCGGGGCGTAACCCCATTCGTCGGACTCGCCGATCACGCGCCCGCCGCGGATCGGCCCGCCGGCGATCAGCGTGGTCCAGACGCCCGGGTGGTGGTCCCGGCCGCCCGCGGGGTTGATCTTCGGCGTCCGCCCGAATTCACCGAAGCCCAGCACGACGGTGTTGCTCAACATCCCGCGCTGGTGCAGGTCTTCCAGCAGCGCGGAGTAGGCCTGGTCGAAGTTCGGCACGACCTCCTTGCCCATCGTCTCGATGTCGGTGAACGGCTTCGAGCCGTGAATGTCCCACGTCACTTCGTTGAAGACCGTCTCGAACATGTTGACGGTGACGAACCGCACGCCCGCCTCGATCAGCCGGCGGGCCATCAGGCACGATTGACCGAACCGCGTCCGGCCGTAGCGGTCGCGCATGGCCGGGGCTTCCTTCGCCAGGTCGAAGGCGTCGCGGGCCGCGCTGCTGGACATCAGCTTGTAGGCGGCAGCGAAATGGTCGTCCATCTGCTTGGCCGCGGGGCTCGACTCGAAGGCCGCAGTCGCCCCGTCGATGGACTCGCGCAGCTTGCGCCGGCGGTCGCCGCGGACGGTGGCGAGGTAGTCGGGCGGCAGCAGGTCGGGGACGTGGAAGTCTTTCGCCTCGGGGTACGAGTTGAGCGTGAACGGGTCGTACGCCCGGCCCAGATACCCGGCCGACTGGCCGTGCGGCATGTTGCCGCCGGTGTTGCCGATCGGCTTGGGCAGCATCACGTGCGCGGGCAACTCGTTCCGCGGGCCCTTGAGGTACGTCAGCGAGCAACCGATGTGCGGGTGCTCGATGCCGCCGGTGAAGAGGCGACCGGTCTGCATCATCTGATGGCCGGTGTCGTGGACCGCCGCCGCGGTGTGGTACGTCGAGCGGATCAGCGAAAACTTATCGGCCTGCGCCGCCATCTTCGGGAACACCTCGGAGATCATCATCCCCGGGGCTTTGGTCGCGATCGGCTTGTACGGCCCGCGGATCTCGGCCGGGGCGTTCGGCTTCGGGTCCCACGTGTCAATCTGGCTGGGTGCGCCGACGAGGAAGAGCAGGATGCAATTGACATCGCTACTCGCCGGCTTGTCGGACTTGGCGTGCAGGAACCCGGGGAGCGTGATGCCCAGGCCCGCGAGCGCGCCGGCATGGATGAAGTCCCGGCGGGTGAGCCCGTCGCAGAATTCCACGCCGCGCGGCGCGTCGAGGCGGATCATTGGATCGAACCTTGGGTTTTCATTCTGATGATACTCCATGCTCGCAAAGATGAAAGGAGAAATCGGTTTCAGAAGTTCCTGATGATTGGTTAGAGGCTGTTTCACAACCGGCGACGATCCTTAAGGGATAACGACTTGCGTCAAGTAAAACCGGGTTCTGAAACAGTCTCTAGCGACCGGTGCGAGCGACCCCTTCTATGAACTGGTCAGTCTTGACAACTTGCCAAAAAGGCGACGAATTGCTGGCACTTTGGCCTTGACAGCCGTTGAGAAGCGACTCTACATTTAGGAAACTCCTAAAGGATCATCACCATGTCGCTGTACTCCGTTTCTACCGTCTGTCTCAAGTCAATGATCGTCGCGCTTTTCGTTGGGACAAGTTCGGCGAGCGCAATCGAGGCCAAGTTTCAAGACGGATATCCCAAGGAAGATCCGGCTGGATCTGTCTCCGTAAAGGTCGACATCAAGTTGGGACTTGGTGAGAGACTCAAGTCTTACACAGTCGAAATCAAGCCCATCGACCCGGCGGATAATCCGACATACTCGAATTCTGGTGACCTCGCCGAAAAGGCCACATCGATATCCAACTCGTTTTCGCCCGTCCGAAGAGGAAAATACAAAGTTATCGTGACAATTATATATTTAAACATATTGGGCCAAGAAGTAAAAGAGAAAATCGAATCGGAGATTACTGTAAATGGCTCATGACTTGATTCTTCGTCAATGCCGTCATTGCCTTAGTAGGCCCGGCGTGACGCTGATCGAGATTTGCATAAGCAGTGCGTGTCTCGCACTGCTTATGGGCCTGCTTGTGCCAGCCGTTTTTCGCGTCCGTTTATCCGCGGACTATGCCAGGAGCCGCGGCAATATCGGACAGATTCTGATCGCAACCAATAGCCTCGCTTCTGAACAGGGAGGATGCTTGCGAAAGGAGAACGACAATCGATCTTTGTTTTCACTGTTGCTGAAACACATCGATTCCGGCGCGATCCAATACAAGACCGAGACATCAAAGAGCGGCACCACCTATCGATCCATCACGGGTGTCGGATTGTATCTCTGCCCCGGAGACAGCTCGCTTTTTTATCCTTTCGGAGACTCGTCCGACCTGGGTAATTGCAGCTACGCCTATAATTCTCATGTCTTGCCTGATCGCACAAGTGTCACCGGGACAAATAGCTCAAGCGTCACGATCAGAGTGGAGGGTCGCGCGGCCAATCTCACTTCGATGATTCCCGATGGTCTGAGTAACACCATCCTCATCGGCCAACATTACGCCCGTTGCCGAAGTTCGACTCCGAAGAGGGGAGATTTCACCGATTTTGACTTCTCTTTGGCGGGAAGCAGCGGTGGGGGCAAGCGGCGGGCAAGTCTGGGCGACATCCATTACGGCGACTTTGCAGCTACATTCTCGGGCATTGAGAATGCCGGCAAGGCGTTTCAGATTACGCCTCAGGTGCTGGATTGCGATCATCGGCAATTGCAAGCAACCTTTCCGTCCGGTCTTCTTGTCGGAATGGCTGACGGGTCGGTAAGAGCCTTGTCCGGCAACATACCACCAAGGACCATTTGGGCGCTTTTGACGCCGGCTGGTGGCGAGACTATCGGCGAATAGGTGCCAGCGGGTACCTTGCTGTCGTGTTTCTTAGTCGAAACCGACGAACCCACTACCACCGAGACTCGCCCATTATCGGTTGCCGTGGCGGGTCGTGATCCAGCGGGTTGTGCCGCTCGCTGAGCGCATGACGACGCTGTGCGTGACCGGCCCCTGGCGGGTGAAGCGGACACCTTTCAGGAGGCTGCCCGTCGTGATCCCGGTCGCGGCGAAGGCGCACGGCCCGGTCGCCAGTTCCGTGGCGTCCATCACGCCGCCCTTCGGGTTGCACTCGGCATCGACGACCTGGGCCTTGAACCCGCCGCCCAGGCAGCGGATGGCACACGCGGTGATCACGCTTTCGGGCGCGCCGCCGGCCCCGTACAGCAAATCGACGCCCGACTCCTCGGAGCAGGTCGCGATCGCGCCGGAGATGTCGCAGTCCTGGATCAGGCGGATGCGCACGCCCATCTTGCGGAGCGTGGCCGCGAACTTCGCGTGGCGCGGCCGGTCGAGCATGCACACCATGAGCCGGTTGAGCGGCTTGCCCAGTTGCCGGGCGGCACAGGTACACAAGTCGCCGAGGTCCATCGACAGCGACAGCCCGGCCCCCACGAGCGCGGGGCCGAAGGCGAGCTTGTTCATGTAGTACTCTTCGGTGAACCACATGCTGCCCACGGTACCGAGCGCGATCACGCTCATCGCCTCGGGACCGCTCTGCACCGTCGGCCGGGTGCCGTCGATCGGGTCGATGGCCAAGTCGAATTCCGGCGGCACCGTCTCGCGGTTCGCCCCGACGAGTTCGCCGTCGAAGAGCCCGTCGGACTGGTCCTTCTTGCCTTCGCCGATCACCACGCGGGCCGAGAAGTCGATCGCGTTGAGCCGCTCGCGCATCGACTTGGTCGCCTCGGCGTCGGCGGCTTTCTTGTCGCCGGAGCCGATGAAGTGCGAGGCCGAGATCGCGGCCGCTTCCGTCGCGCGGATCAGGTCGAGGAGGACGCTTTTCATGATGTTGGACCCGGAGGAGGGTGGAGTCAGGCCGGGAGTGATATCGTAGCAGAGTCTCCGGAGAAAACGACATGTACACGCTGCTGTTATTGGGGATGATGGCGGGCGCGGACCCGAAACTGGACGACGCCGGCTGGCTCGCCGGGACGTGGGCCAACGACCCGGCCGAAAAACTGAAGTACGACGAGCGCTGGACCCCCGCCAGCCACGGCTCGATGATGGGCACCTTCAAGATGGTCTCGGGCGAGAAAGTCTCGCTCTACGAGTTCCAGCTCATCGAGCAGATGCCCGACGGCGTCTGGCTGCGCCTCCGCCACTACGGGCCGAACATGGTCGACCGCGACGACAAGCCCGTCCGCCTGAAGCTTACCGAAGCCACCGATAAACGGCTGGTGTTCTCCAACCCCGACAACGCCAAGCCGAAGCAGATCACCTACGAGCGCGACGGCGACAAACTGAAGGCCACCGTCGAGACCACCCGCGACGACAAGACTGCCAAGTTCGTCCTGCGGTTTGTGAAGGGCTGATCCGAGTTGTCGGCCGGGCGGGGCGCGGGTATACTGGCGGTATTACAAAGTATGTCGCCGGGGTGGATCATGCGGCACCTTCTTCGCGCTACATTGCTGTTCGTCGCCGTCGGTTGTGCGGCCTCGCCGGACCCGTGGGGCGGCGCGACCAATACCAAGGTGCTCGCCTACTTCCCGCCGCTCTACAGCCTGGCCGCGACGGTGGCCGGCGACGATGCGAAGGTGATGTCGCTGATCAAGCAGGTCGGCCCGCACCACTTCGACCCCACCGCCCACGACGCCCGGGCCCTCGCCCGTGCCGATATGTTCCTGACCGTCGGCCTGGGGCTTGATGACATCGTGGCCAAGAAGCTGACCTCGGCCGTCGGCAACTCGAAGCTCAAGACGGTCGCGCTGGGCGAGCGGCTGCCCAAAGAGTCGCTCCGCGAAGGCGCGTGCGAGCACTGCAAGCGGGCCGGCAAGGACCACGCCCACGAACACAATCACGGCGAAGTCGAGTACGACCCGCACGTCTGGCTCGGGCCGGGCGAGGCGGCCCAGTTCGCCACGATGATCGGCACCGAACTCGCGGCCGCCGACCCCGCCCACGCGGCCGGGTACAAGGCCCGCGCGGCGGCCCTCGTCGACCGCCTGACCAAGTTGCAGGACGACGGCCGCAAGCAACTCGCGGCCAAGAGCGAGAAGGCCAAGCTCATCTCGTTCCACGATTCGCTGCACTACTTCGCCCGCGGCTTCGGCGCGGAAGTGGTCGACAGCATCGAGGCGCCGGGCCAGGAGCCGAGCCCGAAGAAGATCGCCGCCCTCGTCGACGCATGCAAGAAGAGCGGCGCGAGGCTGATCGCCGTCGAGCCACAGTATTCCACGCACAGCGGCGCACGGGTACTGCTCGACGAACTGAAGCGGGCCGGCATCAACGCCGCCTTCGTCGAAATCGACCCGATGGAAACAGCCGACTCCACGGACCTGACAGCCGACTGGTACGAACGCAAGATGAAGACGAACCTCGCCAATCTGGCGGCGGCGTTGAAATGACTCCCATCCTCGTGCACGGCTTTGCCGGAACGCGAACCTTTGCGTCGGTCGCCAGACGAAAGGTGCCGACTGTTACTCCGCTAAGAACTCCACGATACCCTCACCCTTGTACTTCATTCCAGCCGCGTCTTCGCCGATGACCACCCATTTCTGTTTGAACGGCGTGCGAGCTTTGTTGCCGGCCCAGTTCCGTTCGTCGATGGCGGGCTTGCCCGGCTCGATTTTACCATCGGGGCAATTGTACCATTCAGCAAACTGTTTCGATCCGCCTTCGCCGGAGTTGTAGTTCTTCTGATCCTTGTCGAGTATCCAGTACTGTCCATCCCACGCAAGAATCATGAACCGGGTAACCCGGAGCGGTTGCTTGATTGCTTTGATTTCGGTTCGGTAAGTCCATTTGAATGGCCAGACCCCGGGGATCGGCCCTTCCGGGCCGCGCACGGGATTGGGCGAATGGACGACCTTGAACCCGACGGGCAGGGTCTCCCAATCGGCGGCATTCCGGCCCTTGACTGCGGGTATTGCATTCTTCGGCGGTGTGGAATCGATTGCCTTGATGCCCTTCACGATCGCCAACAATTGGACGATCAGAATTATAATCCCCGCCACCTTGTTTCCGATCGGCCACCGGGCCAGTGTTCCGTCCTTCTTCACGCGATTGTGGAAGATGTCGCCGGTCAGACAGATGATGCAGGCAGCCCACAGGAATGGCGGGACGATGATACCCGTCAGAATAAATCCGGTCATGACGATGGACCGCCTGTACCACGGGACTTGCTGGTAGCTCGTGTGCCCATCTGCCATGTGATTGCCCCACGTCCGCAAAGAACTCGTGCGTGCCACGGGACCTGGTGTGTTGCCCTACGCCGAAGCATGCGTTGCCCGTCATTCTGGGGGTCGATCCGGCAAAATGCAACCGGCACTGCACCAGATTCGGCACACGGTGAACGGAGGCCCGGCCACCATCTGAGGCGAGCGTGGGAGCGTCAACCCGAGGTGGCCTCGCGCGTGATCTCCAAAGACTCCCTCTATTCGTGCCCGGCTCCGCCGGGATACGGGCTCTACGCGGCGCATCCGCGCGACCGTGTCGGACACAAAATCGGCCAGCAAGTTCATCATCAGAATCGCCTCTTGCGAAACCCTTGGCCCAGCCGCGTGCGCGAGATTCAACTCCGTGACGCCGCGCCGAATTCGACAAGGGAAAGCAATGTGTGGCTCGGCGTGCCTTTCACGCCAGCGATTACCACGGCATGTGTTTTGCCGGTCCGATGACCGGGCACTCCGCCAGGCAGTCGTCGTGCGCCCACGCCCCCACGAAACAGCCGAAGCCATCGGCCCACTGAACGTCGAGCGAGACTTTCGTGCGGAGAAGACCTGCCGTCCGGCGACCGCACACGGGGCAGTCGTCGGACTGGCACCAGACACTCTCGGCAAATTCCAGGGGCGTGACTGAGACCGTCACCGATGCCGGCTGCCCGGCCTGTCTTAGCCCGACCGACAGATCGAGCAAGCAGCCCCGGGGAAGTTGGCGAACTGTGCCAGCACGCCAAGCGAGTTCCCACTCTGCGATGTTGATCGCGTCCGCCACGCTTCACCCTTCAATAGCCTTTGCCGCCTAACGCGCCATTTGACCTGCCGGGGCCATCGTCCGGCTGACTTCACACCAGACAACGCGACCACTCGAGTCAGGTGCACCGAATTGTCAGCCCATCGGCAGACGTTTTCTTGCCAACCACAGGTGGGTCCATCGGACAAACACCGTGGCACATGCCGCTACGATCAATCCGATGACCGTGCTGACGGCAAGCTGCTCGCCCAACGTGAGGCGAAACTTGACCTCCGGGCCGTTACCCCTGTCGAAGTAGGCGGTCCAGTTTCCCGCCAAACAAACGACCAACAAGATGGCCAGCCAGAGTCCGAGGAAGAGCCAGAGGTAAGGTAGCGACTTGGGCATTGATTCTCGCTGTTAGGGGTAACGCTTCGCTCACCTGTTGGGGCTCACCTCGGCGAATCACGACGCTCCCACAGAATCGTCAATCCGCGCTCCACCTGCCCCGGGCGGATGGAGCCTTTTTCTGACAGGTTACTCACCGACTCGCTCCATCCAATAGTTCAAGAGTGCCTGCTCGATTGACGAACGCTCGTATTCATCCGTTTCCATTTTGTACCAGAGATATGCAACGATGGCTTTGGCTTCTTTCTGGTTGAACATTGCAAACTTGTGCTGCGCGTGCTGGAGCCAGGTCCGATTACCATATCGGCGTTGATTGATGTGAATGAACTCGTCAATATCACTCAAACCGTGAACTAGATGAAAAGCAGGATTGGCATACTGCAACTTCCCGTCGATATCCGCGATGAGGTATGCGGGAAGATAAAAATGGAATGCCTCATCTGAAAAGAAACTCAATGCCGATCCATATCCGGCAGGCGCTCGGTCAATGAACGCGGCGTCCAAAGATTGCCAGTCATTTTTGCCGGCGAACTCCTGTGATACCAAGTACGGCTCATCACCTTGCGTGCCCGCTTGAAGGCACCAATCGCCGGGGAACTCCAAACCGCAAAACGCGTCTCGAATCTGTGCCTTAATCGCTTCCGAAGTTGCCATCTTTGACTTCCGAACCGGTGTTTCTCGCAATCGCCAGATATCGCTTGGGCAATCGCCGTTCACCATCGCTGCGAATCAACCTAACCCGCGTCATGCTAGCGGCAATTCGGATGCAGCATCGGTCGATTTACTGCCCTGCTCTTCTCCGCCCTCAAAACAGCGTCCCCTGTTCGCCGGGCTTTCGGAATGCTTCGGCGGAGAGGCCGGGGAGTTTGCCTGGGATGCCTGCGCGAGTGCGGGCGACACGGAAGAGCTTGCGGAATGCCTCGGCCCATGCCCCCTCGCCCGTCATGCGCGTGCCGAACCGCGCGTCGCTCAGCTCGCCGTTTCGCGTGTCGCGAATCCGGCCCAGCACCTTCTCCTTCCGCTCGGGGTAATGCTCGCCGAGCCATTGCTCGAACAACTCCTTCACCGCGAACGGTAGCCGGACGACGGTGTAACCCACCGTCCCGGCCC
>JAIBBI010000032.1 GCA_019694755.1 Gemmataceae bacterium | reverse complement strand
ACCTGGGCAATTTGGTCAGCCTGACGCAGGGCGACGACGTGGCCAACACGCTGCAAATCGACGCGACACTCGGTGGCGTCATCGACCTGCACTCCCTGGTGTCCATCAACGACCCGAACGTCGGCGATACCCGTGGCCGCTCGGTCCGCGTCACCGCCCAAGACCCCGGCTCAGTGGTCGACCTCTCCGGCCTCACCACGTTCACCGACCGAGATCCCAACTACGCCGACTACTACGGCATTTACGAAGGACGCTCCGCACTCCTCGCCTCCAACAGCGGAAAGATCACGGTCCCGGCGTTGGCCACCGCGTCCAACGTCGACGTCCGATTCGACGCCGTGTCGACGTTCGCATTGCCTCAGCTCAAGTCGGCCAACGGCCTGTCTGTGACCATTGCCAGTGGCGCTCAGTCGCTGCCGGCCTTGACCGATGCCGCGAATACCGCCTTCATCGTCTCGGCCGGAAGCCTGGCGGTTCCCGCACTGACCGTCGCCCCATCCTCCCAATGGGTCAATTCCGGCGGGTCCGTCTCGGCTCCCCTACTCGCCAACATTGATGCCGCCAGCTTCATCGTCTCCGGCGGTTCCACGCTCTCTTTCCCCGCCGCGGTCAGCTATTCCTTGCAGCCATTGGGAGTCGGGGGCCGGCGGTCGTTCCTGGTGTCGGGGACCGGGAGCAAGCTGGACCTGGGCAATTTGGTCAGCCTGACGCAGGGCGACGACGTGGCCAACACGCTGCAAATCGACGCGACACTCGGTGGCGTCATCGACCTGCACTCCCTGGTGTCCATCAACGACCCGAACGTCGGCGACACCCGTGGCCGCTCGGTCCGCGTCACCGCCCAAGACCCCGGCTCGGTGGTCGACCTCTCCGGCCTCACCACGTTCACCGACCGAGATCCCAACTACGCCGACTACTACGGCATTTACGAAGGACGCTCCGCACTCCTCGCCTCCAACAGCGGAAAGATCACGGTCCCGGCGTTGGCCACCGCGTCCAACGTCGACGTCCGGTTCGACGCCGTGTCGACGTTCGCATTACCTCAGCTCAAGTCGGCCAACGCGCTGTTGTTTACTCTGGTGGGCGGCGTGCATGCGTTGCCGGCCCTGGCTGACGCGAGCGGGTCGTCGTGGGTCGTCTCCGGGGGCACGGTCGCGCTGCCGGTGCTCTCCAATATCGATGGGTGCAATGTGACAGTGACGGGCGGGGCGAGCCTGTCGTTCCCGGCGGCGGTCAGCTATTCCTTGCAGCCATTGGGAGTCGGGGGCCGGCGGTCGTTCCTGGTGTCGGGGACCGGGAGCAAGCTGGACCTGGGCAATTTGGTCAGCCTGACGCAGGGCGACGACGTGGCCAACACGCTGCAAATCGACGCGACACTCGGTGGCGTCATCGACCTGCACTCCCTGGTGTCCATCAACGACCCGAACGTCGGCGATACCCGTGGCCGCTCGGTCCGCGTCACCGCCCAAGACCCCGGCTCAGTGGTCGACCTCTCCGGCCTCACCACGTTCACCGACCGAGATCCCAACTACGCCGACTACTACGGCATTTACGAAGGACGCTCCGCACTCCTCGCCTCCAACAGCGGAAAGATCACACTCTTCAATGGAGGGTCGGCCGTTCAGAACTGTGACGTGAACGTCGACGCTACAAGTCAGTTTGTCGGCAGATTGAAGCTCGGTCACAGTGCCAACCTCGCGGGTGCGGGAACCGTCGTTGGTGACGTCGTGAACGCCGGCGGCGCGGTCTACCCCGGCGGCATCAACAGCGTCGGCAGTCTGACAATCACCGGCAATTTCACTCAGACAGCCGGCACTCTTGGAATCGAACTGGCCAACAGCAGCGCCTTTGACCGACTCCTCGTCGGCAAGAGCACAACGCTCGGTGGCGAACTCAACATCACGCGACTCGGCGGATTCGACCCGGTGACGGGGGAACTGTTCCCGGTGGTGGTGGGATCGAATCCGACCGGCACGTTTTCTTCCGTCCTCGGTGGGACGTTTGGCGGCAAGTCGTTTGTCGTGGAGTATCAGCCGACGGGCGCGAGGCTCCGTGTTTCCGATCAGCTCATTGTTGTCTCCCCGACGTCCGGACTGGTCACCACCGAGGCCGGCGGGCAGGCCTTTTTCAACGTCTCCCTCACGCAGGCGCCGAGTTCGTCGGTCACGATGCAGTTCACCTCGAGCAACACGAGCGAGGGCACGCCATCGCCGTCGACCATCGTCTTCACGCCGGCCGACTGGGCCGTGCCCCGTGTCGTCACGGTCACCGGCGTGTTCGACTTCGTGGTCGACGGTGATGTGCCGTACACGATCATCACCTCGCCGGCCGTGAGCGCGGATCCGTCGTTCAACAATCAGAATCCGCCGGACGTTTCGGTGACGAACAAGTCGGTCGACGTGGCCGGGGTTGTGATCACGCCGACGACGGGACTGGTGACGACGGAAGCGGGCGGCTCGGCGACGTTTACGGTCCGGCTCAATTCCGCCCCGGCAGCCTCGGTCAGCTTCTCGCTCGCCACCAGCGATGCCACGGAGGGCAGTACGCCGACGACCTCGCTGACGTTTACCCAATCGGACTGGTTTCAGCCGCAGACGGTGACCATTACCGGCATCGACGATTTCCTCGACGACGGCGACATGGCCTATTCGATCGTGACATCGCCCGTCGTCAGCGTCGACCCGTTCTACAACGGCTTGAATCCGGCCGACATCTCCGTCGTGAATGTCGACAACGACACGAAGGGGATTGCGATCACGCCGACGTTCAACATCGTCACCAGCGAGGGTGGTCAGTCTGCACAGTTTGCCGTGGTGCTGACGAGCCAGCCGACCGCTCCCGTCTCCCTCGGGCTCAACAGCAGCAACATCCAGGAGGGGAACGTCTCCTCGACACTGCTGACCTTTACCCCCGGCAACTGGAACATACCGCA
This sequence comes from Gemmataceae bacterium, assembly GCA_019694755.1. Lineage (GTDB taxonomy): Bacteria > Planctomycetota > Planctomycetia > Gemmatales > Gemmataceae > JAIBBI01. The sequence goes on along the minus strand of JAIBBI010000032.1, from coordinate 38,588 downwards.
GGTCGTCACCGTGTCCGGCGTCGAAGATGCTGTGATCGACGGGAACCGGTCGTACCTGATCGTATCCTCGCCGGCCGTCAGTGCGGACCTGGCCTACCAGGGTTACAATCCGCCCGATGTCGCCTGCCTCAACCTCGATAACGACTCCGTCGCGCCGTACGCGCCGGTGACTGTCTCCGGTGTCACGATCGGGGACGGAAGCGCACAACGGTCGACCGTTCGCAAAATCACCGTGACATTCAGCCAGTTGGTTTCGTTGCCGGTTTCGCCCGTATCGGCGTTCTCGCTGCAACGGCAAAGCGACGGGCAGGCCGTGACATTACAGGCCGCGATTGACAACTCCGGGGCCGGGACGGTCGTGCAACTGACGTTCACCGGCGGGCTGTCGGAGTTCGGTTCCCTGGTCGACGGCCGATATACGCTGACGGTCCATGCCGCCAACCTCGGCGGCGGTGGAGGTCAGCTCGACGGCAACGGGGATGGAAACGCCGGTGACGACTACGTCCTCGTCGGCACGCCCGCCAACGGTTTGTTCCGCCTCTTCGGCGATGCCGACGGCAACGGCACGGTCAATTCCACCGACTTCCTCGCCTTCCGCCTGGCGTTCCTGAGTAACAACGCCGCGTTCGACTTCAACAACAACGGAACGGTGGACAGCAGCGACTTCCTGCAGTTCCGCCTGCGGTTCCTTCAGGTGATCTGACCCGGACACAAACTCCCCAACACCCTCCCACCAAAATGACAAACTTGATCCGTACCTTCCGACGGTGGCTGACCGCTTCGACGCGATCCCGCGTGATTCGTCCTACCCGGCCCGGCGTGCAACAGCTCGAAGCCCGCACGGTGCCGGCGACGTTCACGGTGACGAATACCAACAACGCCGGGGCCGGCTCGTTGCGGCAAGCGGTCCTTGACGCCAACGCAGCCGCCGGGGCCGACACGATCGCCTTCGATGCCGTGACGTTTGCCTCGGCCCAGACCATCACGCTCACCACCGGCCAACTGACGCTAACCGGGGCGACGACCATCGCCGGCCCGGGGGCCAGCCTGCTGACGATCAGTGGCAACAAACAGAGCCGGGTCTTTGTCAATGGCACCAAGGTGACTTCGACGATCAATGGTGTGACCATAGCGGCGGGCAAGGCCGTGAACGCCCCCGGTGGCGGAATCCTCAATTACGGGACTCTGACGGTGTCAAATTCCACCGTTACTGGCAACTCGGCGGGGTTTGGCGGAGGGATATGCAGCTATGGTATTTACCCCGCTTTTGCCTATCTAATCGCAACGAATTGCGTTGTCAGTAGCAACTCCGCGAGCGGCTCTGGTGGAGGCATCTGGAGTCACAGTCTGACAGCGACAAATGCCACCATCAGCGGCAACTCGGCGGGCGACAGCGGGGGCGGTATCGTCTCCGGTACCGGCACATTGTCCAACTGCGTTGTCAGCGGCAACTCGGCGATCAACAGGGGTGGCGGCGTCGATGGTGGCATGACCGTGACAAGTTCCACTATCCACGAAAATTCCGCTGGCGCCGGAGGAGGAATGTTCAACAGTGGCTTTGCGACCGTTACGAACTCCACCATCAGTAACAATTTGGCGGGCTCTGGCGGTGGAATCGTTGTTAGCTCCGATCCGTTCGGTGCTGCCTTAACAATGACTGGATGCGCCATTTTCGGAAATTCAGCGACCGGTTCCGGGGGCGGTATCTACGTCGACTACGAAGACCGACTCACCCTGGCAAACTGCACACTCACAGGCAATTCCGCGAGCTCTGGCGGCGCAATTATCGTCGGCTATCAGGCCTTGGCGTCGTTGATGAATTCGACCATCAGTGGCAACTTCGCCGGCACCGGCGGCGGCTTGTCATGGGATGACCTCGCTCCTGGACTTGCGAGCACTATTGTCGCGGGCAACACCGGAGGCGACGCTGTCGGTATCGTTGGCATCGGCGGCAACAACCTGTTGAACATGTCGGCGGCTGCCGCCGGGCTGGGCACATTCGGCAACTACGGTGGACCGACGATGACGATCCCGCTCCTGCCCGGCAGCCCCGCGATCAATGCGGGTTCCAACGTCTCCGGGCTGACTACGGATCAACGCGGTCCGGGGTTCGCAAGAGTCGTCGGCGGCAAGGCCGACATCGGCGCGTTCGAGGTGCAGGCTGCCAAGATCCAGTCAGTCACCATTAACGATGGCTCGGCCCAGCGATCGCGGGTGACCAGCCTCGTCGTCAGCTTCAACAATCCGCCCCTGCTGCCCGGTAGCACCGCCGATGCGTTCCAGCTCAAGCGTCAATCCGACAACGCCGTCGTGGGCCTGGCGACTTCGGTGTCGGGCAACAACGTGACGCTGACGTTCACCGGTGGGCCGGTCGAGTTCGGCAGCCTGGCCGATGGCCGCTACACGCTAACTGTGCTGGCATCGCAGATCGCCAACCTCGACGGCGACGGCAACGGCACGCCCGGCGACGACTACACCCTCGTCGGCACGCCCGCCAACGGGTTGTTCCGCCTCTTCGGCGACGCCGACGGCGACGGCACGGTCAATTCCAGCGACTTCCTCGCCTTCCGCCTGGCGTTCCTCAGTTCGAGCTTGGCTTTCGACCATGACGGCAGCGGCACAGTCGACAGCAGCGACTTCCTGCAGTTCCGCCTGCGGTTCCTGCAGGCGGTGTAGTGCCGGGGATTCATGCGGACCGAAGGGGGGCATCTGCCGCGCTCCCGCCCTTTGACGAGTCACATCATCGCCCGACGCCGTTCCGGCCTCATCCGTCAGTATGCTGGCGTTTCATCCTGGCCATCATCTTCCAGTGAATCCGCTACTGCTCGCATGCCCGACGCTTGCTGAGCCCGCCGGTCAATACCCGGCGGGGTATCTCGCTCCATGGCTCCTTGTTCCCGGACGACTCGGCGAGTACTGCGGCCGGATGACGGGGTTTTTCCCCTGATCGCAGACCCCAGCAGAGCACGACTGTGCCGCGCACTTCTCACCGGTCACCGACTCTCCACGCAACGTTAACTCCTCGTCTGCCAATCAAGGCACGCCATTTACCGACATCGAGGTTTATTCCGAATCGAGGCGGAAGTACAAGCCGGCATTGGGGCGGGCAGTTTGTTCCATTTGCCTGACCGGATCGCTGATTTGAATGACAAAAGTGTGCCAGCCGGGCGATAGTGACACTTCATGACGCGGAGCATTGTCGAGCAGCGTTCCATTCCACCACAATCGGGTCGCAATTTCTCCGGTACGGCGGATTGCGACCCTTGCAGTCTTCCCGGCAAACACGCGACGAAGATAGACGACTTCGCTGTTCGCCAAGGGAAGGAAACCGTTGGGATCGGAAGACGGCGCGAACCATCGAGGCTGAATCTTCTTGTGCATGAAGGGGTCCGGCCCGGCGGGATCCCACTCATCGCCATCGATCACCCACCAACCAGAACTGGCAAATGTCGCCTGCAACTCCGGCGGTGGCGGGGAACCCGAGGGAATGGGTTCAGAGAATTTTTCCAGTTCAAAACCGCGCCTCGCGTCCCAGTGTCGGACCATTCCACTTCCTGCCGAGATCAGCCGGCGTCCGTCGGGACTCCATGCGACGGAATAGACGGGCCCGGTGTGTCCTCGTAACGTGGCGATCAATTGTCCTGACTTGCCGTCCCAGACCCGCACCGTCCCGTCGTGCGATCCGGTGGCGATGCGAGAACCGTCCGACAACCACTTCACTGAGCTAACGAAGTCGTTGTGGCCAACGAGTTGAAACAAAACGACGCCGGTTGAAACGCTTCGAACGACCACGTTGTTACGATAGACACATGCCAGTTGACTGCTTTTCGGATGAAAAAAGAGCGGGTCGTTGCCGGACTCCGGGGAAGCCCAGTTCGAAACGACCTCAAATCTATCCGTGTCGAGCAATTGGATGTTGTAGACGTCGCCCACGGCGAACCACCGGCCGTCGGGACTCCAGCTTCCGCCGTTTCCGGAGCGGTCGCAGACGCATTTTCCCGTCTGGAGATTCCAGACTCGCAATCGAAACCGGTCCGGTTTCGAATCTCTCCAACTGATCGTAGCCACGTAGCGGCCGTCGGGGCTGGTCGCAATTCTGCGAGCCTGCCCGTCGTCGAATTCTGCCGGAAGCCGACGAGCACTGCCGTCGAGATCCCAAATCGTCAGAGCTTGGCGATCGTCGCGACCGATGAACTGTCGCCCGTCGGCGGTGGCGATTGAGCCGCGCATGACACTCCCGGTGATCGCCCGGAGCACACGGCCGTCCTGCCCGTCGAGAATCCGGTGCCCGCTGGTATCGCCAACCACGAGATACCGTCCGGTCGCGTCCCAGAAGGCCTGACAGTCCTTTTCTGCGACGGCGGCGAAGTCGCCGGAGTTTACGATGTCAGAGATTTTCCAGAGCTTGATCTGCCCGTTCCAACCGCCGTTGCCCGATGCCAGCCAATGCCCGTCCGGGTGAAACGCCACGGAGTGTACGACGAACTGATGCTCGGAGAGCGAGCTGGTTTCTCGGCCGGTCGCCACGTCCCACAGCTTCACCTTGCTATCGATCATCCCTGCGGCGAGCGTCTTACCGTCCGGACTGAAGTCAAGGCATTTGGCGAATGAAGTCGACCCGAGTGAAAACTCCCGGAGCAGCCGACCGGTCGCCACATCCCACAGTGAGATTTTCGCCGACGAATGCGCGCAGGCAATTCTCTGTCCGTCGTGGCTCCACCGGAGGGCGACGATCTCGTGGCCGGTCGCAATTGCGCGATCCGGGCTCTGCCGACCGGGTTGCCAAAGAAGGAGTCGACCGCCCCTCTCACAACTGGCGACGAATTGATCCGCAGGACTCCAGGCGACGACGAGCGGCGGCTCGGTGTGACCGGCGAATTCGCTTTCGACCTCGCCCCGGTCGTTCCAGATCGCAATGACATTGCCGGCGAACCCGACGAACTTCCGGCCGTCGTTGCTGGTGGTGCGTACCTTTCTGTCCGGCAACAGTTGTCGGATCTGCTCGCCGGTCGCGCCGTCGTGTTCGTGGACCAGTTGATCCGCGCCGAGGGTCAAGATGCGGCGGCCATCGCGGCTCCACTGAATCGCGGTGATTCCCCAACCGGCCTTCGTCATCGACAACTGGCGGCCTGATTCCGCGTCCCAGACATGCAGCGCCCGACCGAATCCTGCGGACGCCAGTCGCCGGCCATCAGAACTCCAGGCCAAGGCCATCACATCAAGTTCGTGGCCGTGTAGAGTCAACGCGGCCTGGCGGTGAATCGCATTGAAGTAATACCACTCCCAGCCCCGCGGGTCCAACCGCGCCTTGAGTCCGCGCCATTCGCGCAGAAACAACTCCACCTGTTGCCCACTGTCTATGGCGGCGAGCGACTGCCCAGCAAGATTGGCACGCGTAAAGTACAGGGTCTGAAGTGTCCGCTCGCGTTGTTCGTCAGTCTTCTGCCGCTCCGCCTCCTTTTCGTCGGCGAGTTTCTGCATGTCGGCCGCTGTGCGGCGGAAGTGGTCGGCCGCGATCACGGCAGACGCGGTACCGGCGACTACGACGACCATTAGCATGGTCAGCAGCGCGGCGACCGATTTGTGTCGGCGGGCCCACCGCGCCGCATGCGCCAGTTTCGAGATCGGTCGGGCACGGATGGGCTGACCGGCCAGGAACCGTTGTAATTCATCGCCCAATTCCTGTGCGGATGCGTATCGCCGTCCGGGTTCCTTTTCAAGACATTTCAGGCAAATTGTCTGCAAGTCGAACGGGATGTCGGGCCGGAGGCGGCGCGGGGCCACCGGGTCGACATCCCTCGACTGGAGCAGGATGTCCATCGGCGAGTTACCGAAAAACGGCGGCCGACCGGTGAGCAATTCATAGAGCACGACTCCGACGGCGTAGACGTCCGAAGTGGGGGCGGCCGCCCCGGCGTCGGCGATGAGTTCCGGCGCCATGTACACCGGCGTGCCAAGCAGGTCCCGCGTACGTGTCAGTCTGTGTGATTCGTCTAATTGACGGGCCAGACCGAAATCGCAGACTTTCGGGTCGATCGCTTGAATATCGCCGTGGGACAGTTCACCGGTGCGCCCCCTTTTGCCTTCCGCATGCTGCAGCAGGATGTTACTCGGTTTGATATCGCGATGGATGACTTGGGCCTGATGCGCGTGGTGCAGAGCCCGCGCCACAGGCTCGAGAATCCGGGCGGCAACGCGCGGAGGCAACGGCTCCCGGCCGGCGAACTCCGCCAGAGTTCCGCCGTCGAAGTACTCCAGAGCCAGAAAAAACAGCCCGGCATGTTCGCCGACTTCGTGGACCACGACGATGTTGGGGTGCCGCAACCGGGCGGCGGCCTCAGCTTCGGACCGAAAGCGCTGAACAGCGCCGGGGTCCACGCCGCCACGGAGGATCTTCAATGCGACGAGACGGTTCAGACTGACCTGGCGGGCAAGATACACCGTCGCCGCACCACCCCGACCGATCTCACGGATGATGCGATAGCCGGGAATCTCCGGTACCGGTTCCGACCGCGGCTCCCGGCGGGGCGGGGTGATCTGGTAGGAATCGGTTTCCTCGCCCTCGGCTGAAGCGAGCAGATTTCGCCAGCGATCGGCGTCGGCTGAATCCGTCAGGCTGGCCAATTGAGCCTGGCAGACGTGGCAGGCCTCGACGTGCCGATCCATCCGGGCGGTGGCCTCCCCGTCCAGCTCGCCTGTAAAGAGTCGCTGGAGGTCCGCGGAGAGTGGGCAACTGCTCATGGCGCGGCCCCGCGATCGAGGTCCGTGATTTCCTCGCGGATCATCTTTTGCACGTTGGCCTTGGCCACAAACACATGGGTAATTGGTACCCCGATTCGCTCAGCCGCGTCCTTCCCGCTCAGGCCTTCCAGTGCGGTCAGCCGAAAGGAGTCAAACGTGGACGGCTTGACTCGCAATCGGACCCGCGCCAGGGCACGTTCGAGAAGTTCTCGCTCATACTCCTCTTCCAGTCGGCGGATCAGGTCGTCTTCCGCGGTCGGGTCGCACAGTTCGTCGAGCACTGCATCGTGAGCCGGTGAACCCTGTTGTCGGCGGCGACTGTCGCGGTACCTGATCCACGCCCGACGGGCGACCGTCTTCAGCCACGCCCGAAAGCTCCCTGCCGGATCGTACTCGAACTCCCGCATCTGCCGGGATAGCTCGAGCAGGACGTTCTGCACCACATCGTCCGCGTCCGCAAGTTGCAATCCCCAGTTTCGGCACCAGCGATGGATCATGGCCCCGTATCGGCGCGAGAATTCATCCCATGCGGCCGGATCGTCCGGAGACTGCCGGAGCCGGCCCAACAGGGTCGGGCTGGTTAGTGCATTCGGTCCGTCTGCCATTGATTTGCCCGGATCCCTGGCCGAGATAAAAGTCATTTTTGCAGATTTTTTTGGTCTGGCTCGAGATTTCAGTTTTAGATCGTGCCCATCGGCTTTCAACTTCCCGGTGAGACCCCGAAACTTGACTCGGAGATGAGCCATGGCCAAGCCACGCCGCCGCGTGTTCCGGCGAATGTTGAACCTGGAACAGTTCGAGGGCCGCATCGCCCCCGCCGTCTTTACCGTGACGAACTTGAACAGCTTTGGGCCGGGCTCGCTCCGGCAGGCCGTGCTGGATTCGAACAACTCCGTCGGAGCGGACACAATCGACTTCCAGGCATCGCTCACCGGCATGCTGAATATCAATGCCGGGCTGTCCAGCCCGAACGGAATCCACATCGACGGAGACGGCCTACTCATCCGCGGCCCCGGGGCTGACAAGCTAACCATTACCGCAGGAGGCCTAAGTCGGCTCTTCGATACGAAGTTTTCGCCGGCCGGAACCTCGATCACTCTCCGCGACCTCACTCTCACCGGTGGCTACGCCAAGTTTCTCAATGCCGCCAGCGTGGATCAGAACGGTCAAGGCGGGGCAGTTTTCGTCGAAGACGAGGCCTTTACCCTTGATCGGTGCGTAGTGACGGGGAACACCGCTGACAAGTCAGGAGGCGGACTTGCGCTCGGTTTCGAAGCGACGCTTGGAACAACCGGAGGAACAATCAACGTCTTTGCCTCCACGATCTCCAACAACTTCGCCTTGGAAGGCAACGGCGGCGGCATCGCCGTCACGGGTGAACTGACGGGGGGCCGGGAACAGTCGCTGATCATCCGGGAGTCCACGATTTCCGGCAATACCGGCAACTGGACGCCGTTTGACGGGTCGCAACATGTCGGTGGCGGAATCGCATTTCTTGGCAAGATCCGCGGGGTATACGGCTTTGCGATCCGAAACTCGACAATCACGAATAATCTCGCGAAGAACGGCGTGTTCGGTGGCGGCATCGGCACGCTCGACCTCAACGGCACACTGATCCTCAACAACGTCACGATCAGCCATAACCAATCGACCGCGGTGAACACGGCTGGCATTCGCATTGATTCTTCTGGCTCAACGAACTTCGCTCAGGTCAGCCTTTTCAGCTCGGTCATCGCCAACAACACAAACGCCAACGGCAACAATTCCAATCTCAACGACGTGTCGTGCATGTTCACCACTCTCTGGAACGGCGACAACAATCTGATCGGCGTGGTCGGTTCCGGCAATTCTCTTTTCACGGGCAAAAACAACCAACTCGGCACCCAGGCAAGCCCCCTGGATGCCAAACTCGGACCACTGCAGGCCAACGGCGGCCGGGTCCAGACCCGGATGCCTCTTTTGGGTAGCCCGCTGATCGCCAACGGACTTACCAATAACGAACCGTTCGACACCCGTGGGATCGGCTATCCGAGGATTCTGGACGGCGCACCCGATATTGGCGCCATCGAATTTGCCGACTGGATTGTCCGGTCGTCGGCGGACAAGGGGGCCGGGAGCCTCCGCCAACTGATCACAGACGCCGAAGCGTTCACGGGTCCTAACACGATCACGTTTGACCCGGCCGTGTTCAACGTCGCTCGCAACATCCCGTGGTCGGGGGAAATGAACCTCAATGAACCACTCACCGTCACCGGCCCCAGCGGAAGCAACGTCACCCTGACGTCAATCGGCGGATTTCGGCACTTCAACCTTGGGTCCGCGAATACCGGCGACCCGTTCGCATTCTCGGGCATTACTTTCAAATCAGGGTCCACGACGGGCAACGGAGGTTCGATCCTGGTCGGCGACCAAAATCTCAGCCTCGTCGATTGCCGCTTCGAGAACAACACCGCCGCCGCAGGTGCGGCCGTCTGGATCGGCAAAGGTCAGCTCTCCGTCCAGCGTTGCACGTTCGCCAAGAACAACGCGTCGGTCAGCGGCGGTGCGATCGCGGCGGAAAGCTGCCAAAAGCTCGAAGTCTTCGACTCGACGTTTTCCGACAACATTGCCAACGGCAGCGGAAACACCCAGGGCGGCGGCGCGATCGTGATCTCCGGTTCGGTCCCGTCGAGTGTGGTGCGGAGCAGCACGTTTGCCACCAACAGGACGAACGGCCAGGGCGGGGCCCTCTTCGTCACATCGTTCACCGGTACGCTGACCGTGCAGAACTCGACGATCGCCTATAACTCGGCATCCGGGACGTTCGGCGGCGGCGGCGTGTCGCGGGTCGCCGGGCTGGCCGGTGATATCGCGCTCACCAGTTGCATCGTTAGCAGTAACGTCCACACCGCGGGCGCGAACGAAGACACTTACTCGGCTTTGGGCGTGTATGCCACCAATAGCGCGGTCGGCGTGCCTGGTGTGGGAGGGCTGATTGCTGACGCCACGAGCAATGCACTGGTTGGCCAGAACTTCAAACTCGGGGCCCTGGCCAACAACGGCGGGACCACGCAAACGATTCTGCCAGCCTTCGACAGCCCCGTCCGCGACAACGGCAGCAACCCCGCGGGCCTGACACTCGATCAGCGCGGGCAGCCCCGGATATCCAGCGCCCGGGCCGACATTGGCGCGGTCGAACTTCCGCCGGACTTCGTGGTCCGCAATACGGCGGACAGTGGCGCGGGCAGCCTCCGGCAGCAGATCATCGACGCAAACACCGTCGTTGGCTCGAACACCGTCACCTTCGATTCCGCTTTTTTCGCCTCGCCTCGCACGATCACGCTGGCCGGCACGCCGATGACGATCTCGGAGAACGTCACAATTGCCGGCCCTGGAGCGAGTCTGGCCACGATCGATGCCGCCGGGCTGAGCCGGGCCCTGACGATCTCCGGCGGCCTGAATGTCACCATCTCTGACCTGACCCTGACCGGTGGCCGAGACTCTGGCGGCGCAATCATTCGAAGCGGAAACGGGACTCTCACGCTCAACTCGATGGCAATTACAGGCAACACCGTGGTCCCCGGCGCCGGGTCTCCCATATCTGTGATCGGAGGATCGGTAGTCGTCAACGATTCCACCCTGACCGGAAACTCCGGAGCGTTCGGCGGCACGATCGGCGTCTACCCGGCCGGGTCCCTCGTCTTGAACCGGACGACCGTGTCCGGGAACACCGCACAGTTCCGGGGCGGCGGCATCTATGTGATGGGGACGGTCTCCATCGCCAATTCCACCATTTCCGGCAACCAGACGGTCGATAAGTCGGTCGGAGAAGGAGGCGGACTGTGTCTCAACCTCACAGGATCTGCCGCCATTCGCAACAGCACGATCTCCAGCAACATCGCCGCCGGCTACGGTGGCGGAGTCGCGTTCATCTTTGGGGCCGGCGTATTGGCCGTGGATAACTCAACCGTGGCCAACAACTCCGGCAAAAACGGTGGCGGATTCGGGCGAGCTTCCGGGAATTCGACCCTGGCTGGGCAAAGTTCCATCATCTCCTCCAACTCGAGCAGTTTCGGGGCGCCCGACATCTCCATCGGCGGTACCGTAACATTGGCTGACTGCCTGCTCGGCAGTTCGTCCGGGATCGGCACTTTGAACGCGCTCGGCACGACGTCATCGCTAATCGGCCTGCCCGCCAAACTCGGCCCCCTCGCCAGCAACGGCGGCGCGACCCTGACTCACGCACTGCTCCCGGGCAGCCCCGCGATCAACAATGGTAACAACAGCGGTGCCCTCGTCACCGATCAGCGCGGAGGCAACTTCGCCCGCGTCGTCGGCGCGAAGACCGACATTGGCGCCTTCGAATCCGAACTCGCGCCCAGCGTCGCCAGCGTGGTCATCAACGGTGGAACTTCACAGCGATCCCGGGTGACCCAGATCGAGGTCAACTTCGATCAGGTAGTCACATTTGCCGGCACCCCGGCCGGTGCGTTTCAATTGACTCGGCAACTCGGCGGCACGACCGTGGGCCTGTCCGCGGTCGTCGCCAATACCACGACTACCAAGGTGACGCTGACATTCCTCGCCGGCTCGGCGGTCGAATCCAAGTCGCTGGCCGACGGCCGATACACACTGGTGATCGATAACACTAAAGTCTCCGCCGGCGGAAAAGCACTCGACGGCAACACCGACGGCAACACCGGCGGCAATTACACCCTGGTCGGCCAGCCTCCCAACGGATTGTTCCGCCTCTTCGGCGATACCGACGGCAACGGCACGGTCGACAGTGCAGACTTTCTCGCCTTCCGATTGGCCTTCCTCAGTACCAGCCCGGCTTTCGACTTCGACGGCAACGGGTCAGTCGACAGCGGAGATTTTCTGCAATTCCGGCTGCGGTTCCTGCAGTCGGTGTAGTCGCGGGTTTTCAAATACACAAGGTGCGGCATCCGCCGCACCTTGTGCACCAAGCGGGTCGGATCACCATTGGCAGACGCGGCTCCGACGTGCGACTCCGATCGAGCCTTTCTCGGTGGTATCCCGGCGGTCCATCGTGCGCCAGGATCTCCGCTAGCGTCTTCCAGTAAAGCCGATGCTGATCGAATGACCTACGCTTCGTGAACTCGCCGGTCAGAACCCGGCGTCGGATCTCGCTCGATGGCTGCGCAATCCTCGGTATCTCCTGCGCCAGGATAAGAGAATGTTCACCACCATCGCAAACCACATCGGAACACGGTTGTGCGCAGCGCCTTTCCCCGCAGACATCTCCCTGCTCCACGCTGCACTATTACTCCGCCGCTCACACGCCTAAACCGACTGCAGGAAGTGCAGCCGGAACTGCAGGAAGTCGCTGCTTTCGACTTGCCCGTTGCCATTGAAGTCGAAGGCCGGGGTGCTACTGAGAAACGCCAGGCGGAAGGCGAGGAAGTCGGCCGAGGTCACCTGACCGCTGGCGTCGGCATCGCCGAAGAGACGGAAGAGCTTGTTGGTCGTGTTGCCGACGAGCGTGTAGTCATCGCCGCCCGTGCCGTCGGCGTTGCCGTCGAGTGAGCCGAACGCGTTGCCGATCTTCGAGGCGAAGGCCGTCAGCGTATACCGGCCGTCCGCAAGGCTGCTGTTATCGACGGCCGTCGTGCCCGAAAACGTCAGCGTGACGACAGTGCCGGTCCCGGAGTCATCGACGGATGCGATCAGGGCCGGGAGGGCGGAATCAGATTGTCGTCGCAGTTCGAAGGCCCCGGCCGCGCTGCCGGCGAATGCGACGTGCGAATCGAAGCTGACCTGCACGCTCAGCACGCGCGACCTTTGGACCGCCCCGCCGTTGATGACGATGCCGGTGATCACCGGCTGCGGCTTGTCGACCGAGTAAACCTGCCCGGTCGCCGGCACACCGGCCAGCGGGTTGGCGGCCGAGTCGGTGACGCCCAAGCTACTCGTGAGGTCGAGCCCCAGCGTGCCGTCCGCTCCGGTATTGGCCGACACGGTCCAGGTTGTTCCCGCCCCGGTGACCGAGATGAGCGAGGTTCCCGCGAGCCCTGTACCCGTGAGCGAAAACTGACTGGTGGAAACACCGGCGACCGGCTCGCTGAAAGTCACGGTCCAGTGAACCGTGCCGCTCGCGGTCGGGCTGGCATCCGCCCGGACGATCGAGACGACAGTCGGGTCGGCCGTGTCGATCGAAAACGCGTCGCCGAGATTGGTCGCCGTCTGCACGAGTCCCGTCGTGTCAACGCCGCCGGTCAGACGGACATCGATGTTCGCCAGTTGCGTGTCGAGATCGACGAGGTTGTATTTGGCCTGGTAGGTCGTCGAACTGATCCAACTGCCGGACGCGAAGACGATCGCGCCGCCGGGGTTCTCGACCGGGAACGAGTAGGCGGGAGCGACCGACGTGTTCATCGCCCGGTCGAAGGTGGCGGTAAGGACCAGGGCGTCTGCGCCGACCTTGGCAGAATTCAGCGACGGCTGGTTGATCGCGATCGTGGCCGACGGCGGGGTCGCGCTGCCGATGGTCACGGAGCCGGTGTATTCACTCGCGCCGCCGTCCTTGTCGATCACGCGAACGCGTGTCGTGTAAGTACCCGGGGCCGGGTACGCGAAGGCCACGCTCGATGAGCCGGGTGAGCCGGCATAGGTGCCGGTGCCGACATCGAAGATGCCGTCGTTGGTGAAGTCGAAGGCGTAGTGCAGACCCGCGAGCAGGTCCCCAGTCCCATCGACGGGCGAAGTCACGACAAACGTCACCGGTTGCCCGGCCGTACCCGTGCCCGGTACGAAGAACGTGCCCGTGGGCGCGACATTGGTGGCCGTCACTATTCGGCTCGCGCTGGCGCTCTGGCCGGTGAGCGCGTTCAGGACGTTGAATGTCGCCGTGTACACGCCGTCGTCCGGCGGCACGAAGCTGATCGACGCACCGTTACCGGTGGCGACCACGGAGGAATTGAGCGCATCGGTGACGACCCAACTGGCGGCAAACTCCTCGTAGCTTATGCCCGGGTCGCGCCAGGTGCCTGTGAGCAGAATGGCGGAGTTTTCCGGGCCGCCGACGTTCGGCCCCGCGTTCACCTGCCGGGGCACGACGTTGCGGACGATCAGCGTCACCGGGGCGGAGGCTGTCGCCCCGCCGTCGTCGTCGGTCACAGTGGCCGAGACCGTATAGATGCCGCTGAAGGTAGGTGCCCAACTGAAGGACATGCCAGTGCCGTTCGCGATGACCAGGTTGCCGGCATCGCGGACCTGCCAAGCCACCGTGTGCGTGTCGGCTGAGCCCGGATCCGTGAACGAGATACTGAAGTCGGCCGGCTCGGCCTCGTAGACGCTCTCCGGCCCCGCGATGACAACCGCCTGCGGCGCGACGTTGGTCACGGTAATCGTGGAGGTTGTCGAGGTCATGCCACTGTCGTCGTCGGTGACGAGGAAGGTGGCGACGTATGCGCCGTTGTCGGCCGGGGTCCAGGTGATCTGGGTGCCGAAGCCCGAAGCAACGGTCGCGCCACCCGGCGACTTCACCATCCAGGCGAGCGTGTGGGTGTCGAGGCTGCCGGGATCGGTAAACGCGCCGGTCAGGGTGATGGGATCGCCTTCGGCAAGGTTGGCCGACGGCGTGATGCTGAGGTTTTGCGGGGCGGCATTCGTCACCGTGACCGCGATCGTGCGCTCGACCCAGGTCGGATCGTCGTCGTCCCGGACGCGGACGCGCACGGTGTGCGCTCCGTTTTCCGGCCAACTGAACGTCGCAGTCGCCGACGTTTTGGTCGCGTCCAGAACATCATCGACATACCACTCGAAGAAAAGCACGTCGCCAGTCGCATCGACAGGCATCAGATCAAGTAGGAGCGGCGACCCTTCGGGCACGGACACGGCCGTCGGCAGGCTGATCTGCGGCAGCACGTTGGCCGCGAACACCCGGGCGCTGTCGACGAAGGTCGTGATGCCATCGGTCACAGATACCGAGACGGTGTAAGTCCCGTTGTCCGGCGGGACGAAGTTGAAGCCCGGCCCGGTCGCACCGACCATGGGCACGCCGTTGACGAGCCACTGATAGCTCCAGGCCCCCGGTGGGAACACGGTGGCCGTGAACGGTACCACGGAGTTTTCGTTAGCAGTCCGGTCGCTGCCGACATCGAGGACGCGGTCGTTGTAGTAGTTGTAACCAACGACATATGCGCCATCGAGCAGCGTCAGCCCGTATGAGGGGCCGTAGCCGGGCAGCGGGGCGAAGCCACCGGGCACCTGCTCGACGACGGCAAACGATCCGCCCGGCAGGTCCCGGAGCGTGTATTGCCCGTTGACGTCCGTGACCGTGGTCGGCTCGTTGGCGTCGCGGATGCCGTCGCCGTCGAGGTCGTAGAAGACCGTCAGCCCCTCGACCGGCGTGTAACCGGGCGTTTCGAACTTGATGCCGGTGAGCGTGGCCGCCGGAACATACCGGCGGGCGAAGATGCCGTAGCCGCTGCCGTCGCCGGGGCCCTGCCAGGCGATGACGAAGCTGCCGTCGGCCGAGCCCGCCACTGCCTGCTGACTCTGGGTGCCGATCGTCGTCGTGTTGACGATGAATTCACCGCCGAGCGGCGTGGCTGCCGCGTCGTATCGGCGGGCCATCACAGCGAGCCCGCTACCGTCCTGCGTGTTGCTGTACCAGGCGACTGTGTACCCGCCCTGAGCATCCATCGCGACATCCGGATAGCCCTGGTAGCCGGTCGGGAACACGCTGACGAGGACTTCGGGCCCGGCCGGGCTACCATCGGCCGCGAACCGCTGCGCGAATACGCCGTAGTCGCCGTGCGGCGTCCCGGCTTTCCCCTCCCAGACGATGACAAATCGGCCGTCGTCAGCGAGGTCGATCCGCGAGAACAGCTGCTCGTTGGTCGTTGTGGTATTGACGGCAATTTCGCCCGTGACCGGCAGACCGGTCGCATCGAACCCCCGCGCGTAAACGCCGTACCCGCTGCCGTCCTGTCCGTCGCTCGTCCAGGTGACGACGAACTCCCCCGTCGGACGCATGGCCAGCCACGGGGAGAACTGGAAGTTCCCGCCCGTGGTGTTGACCTGGAATCGCGGGCCGGCCGGCACTCCCGCCGCGGAGTATCTCCGGGCAAATACGTCGGACTGGATTCCGTCGTAAACCGAATAGGCGACGACGAAGCCGCCGTCGGCCGCCGCGGCAACCGAGATGTCGTTGTGATTAAGGTAAAGAAGTGATGAGTCGATGGTGATCTCGCCGGTCAGCGGCAGGTTGTTGTCGCCGAACCGGCGGACCTTGGCGACATCGCCATCGATCCAGGCGACGACGAAGGACCCGTCGATCATGCCGGCGACGGCCGGGGAGATCTGATCTCCCGACGTCGTCGTATTAATCGCGAAGGCCGATCCGAGCGGCGACCCGTTGGCCGCGAACCGCCGGCCGAAGATCCCCTCGCCGCTGCCGTCTTCGCCAAACGACTGCCAGACAGTGACCCAACTGCCGTCGAAGAACGTGGCGACGTGCGGGTACGACTGCGTGTTGGCCGTGACGCTGTTCTGGACGACTTCCGGCGTCGCGGGCCGGGGCAGGCCCTGCGCGAAGTACTGCTGGGCGTAGATGCCGTCTGCGCTGCCGTCCTGCAGGTTGCTCGCCCAGACGACGACATAATCCCCGGCGTCGTCGACCGCTACCGACGAGAACGATTGCGCGCCGGTGGTGTAACTGTTCACGCGGAACTCGGGCCCGGTCACGGTGCCGGCCCAGTTGAAGCGCCGGGCGAAGATGTCATTTGGGGAACCACCTGCGCCGGTGCCGTGCCACGACACCACAAAGTTGCCATCGAGATCGAGGGCCACGTCCGGAAGCGTCTGGTCGTTGGTCGTGTACGAGTTCACGCGGAATTCGGTACCGACCGGCGTCGCCAACCCGTCGAAGCGTTGGGCGTAAACTCCAAGGCCGCTTCCATCCTGAACCAAACTCGCCCAGGTCACGACGAATTGCCCGTAGGCGTTCATGCCGACCTCGGGGGCCGACTGACTGTTGGCCGTGTAACTATTGACACGAAACTCGGAGCCGAAGCTATTCGAGGTGACATCGAAACGACGGGCGAACACCCCGAGGTTGGAGCCGTCCTGCCCGTTGTAGGCGACCACATAGTTGCCGTAGAGATCCATACCGATCGAGGGGAACGATTGCTCGCCCGTCGCCTGAACGCTGATTTGGACCTCACCGCCGAGTGGCATGCCGGCCGCGTCGAACCGCTGGGCGTAGATACCGTACCCGCTGCCGTCCTGCCCGAAACTCTGCCAAGCGACTACCGTGTCGCCGTAGTAATCGATTGCGATCGAGGGAAACGCCTGGGTGCTGGTCGTGTACGTGTTCACCCGCGCTTCCGGCGCGATCGGCGTGCCCGCGCTATCGAACCGCCGGGCGTAGACTTCGAAACTGCTTGTGTGGTCGCTGTGCCATGCCACGACGAACCCGCCGGACGCGTCGGTCGCAACGACCGGGTAAGCTTGCGTGTTCGTTGTCAGGGAGTTGACGTGAATCTCGCCGCCGCGGCGAGAACCGTCGCGGTTGTATCGCTGGGCGTAAATGCCGTAGCCCGACTCACCTGCCACAACGGTATTGCTGTGCCAGACGACGACGTAATCTCCGTCGGGCTCGATGGCGATTTGCGGCAGTGTCTGAGTGTTCGATGTCGATGTGTTCACCCGGAACTCGCCGACATCGCTTCGGCCGCCGACGCGGACATCAAACGACTGCTCGCTGGTCCGCCCGCCATCGCTAATGCGGACAGTCAAAGTCGCGGTACCGGTGAAAGCCGCTGCCGGGACGATCGAAAGCTGATTGCCGACAACGCTGACGGCAACCTGAGCGTTGTTGCTGAATGCCGAGAACGTCACGGCCTGCCCGTCGGCATCCGACGCGGCCAGCGTCAGGGTGGTCGTCTCGCCGCGGAACGCGAGCACTGTCCCGGGGTTGATCAGCGTCGGGGCGAATTGATTCTGAGTGTCGTAACGCAGCCCCGCACCCAGGACCGGGCCGAGCGTCGGCACAACGACGTCATAAAACGAATTGCCGAGCGCGGGGTTGCCGCGAACGTCGAGCCGTTGCAGGTTCGCCGGCGGTGGCGCGGTCAGTCGGACAGCGTCGGCCACGAGGTGCCCCTGCCCGATATTGCTGACCGTCACGGTGAGCGTCGTGACGCCCGCGGGGACAGTCACCGTCATCAAGTCCTGCCAGGGCCGGCCCGCAAAGGTCGCCCCGCCCGGCGGGAGACTCTGGCGCGCTTCGACGTAGCCCAAGTAGGTCCCGCAGGTCACGTCGTATCGAGCCCGGTCGGTAAACGACTCGTTCGAGGTCCACGTGGCCGAGAGCGTGTACGTCTGCCCCGGAATCAGCCCGGTCAGCGTGTAGCTGGCCGTGCCGACCGTGTAACGCGGTAGGATCCGATAGTCGCCGGCAAACGCGCCGGAGTTGCCGTTGCCGGTCCACGGCCCGGACTCGGTGTAGCCCGAACCGGCCGTTACCATCGCGTTGTCGACCACGGTGCTGCCGGTGATCGCGTCGACATCCGTCGCGCCGGTCGACCGCATCTCCAGTTCACGAAGGGCCGTGAAGCGGGCGACGTTCGCGATGTCGCCGGCCGTGAGATTGCTCGTGTTGTTGACGGCGAGGTATTTCAGGTTCGGCAGGTTGCCCCGCGGATCCCATGTGACGGCCGCGCTGTAGAAGAGATTGCGCTCGAGTGAAAGCCATTCGAGCGACGAGAGCCCGCCGTAAACGGACCACGGGTCCGTCGCGGCCGTGAGGAAATGGCTGACGCTGTCGAGGTTCAGGTACCTCAGTTGCGACAGGCCGCGGAGGTAGTCGACCGCGTTCGAGTTTTTCCCTGCCACTGTCTGGCTGGCGGCGGAAAACAGCGCAGAGTTGTGTAAATCGAGAAACCGCAGCCGGGGCGTCCCCAACTGCCCCTGGGCCCCCTTGCCCGTGCGCACGCCGGGCTCAAAAGCTGCCGTGCCGGTGACGGACCCCGAGAAGTATTCGAGGCTCGTGAAGTATTCGAGTCCGGTCAACGTCGGTGTGTCGGTCAGCCCGAAGTTCAGCTCGACGACTTGCGCCAGGTCGCTGGCGTACAGGCTGCGGATCAATTCGGGGGTCCCGCTCGGCGGCGTGCCGATCGCGCCGACGACCCGCCCGGCCGCGATCGCCAATCCGCCGGTCGATCCGACCGGGAACACCAATACGTCTTCGCTCGGCACACCGTTGTTTGTCGTCTGAACTTCACCACCGACCGGCGACTGCGAATCGCTGCCTTCAATGGAAACGTCCTGCACTTCAAACGGGGCGGCATTGTGGGTATCGTTGCCCGCGCCGCCGAACAGCCGATCGACACCAGTGCCACCCGACAGGATGTCGTTGCCGTCGCCGCCGCGGACTTCGTCGCGGTCGGAAGGAACATCGGCCTGCGCGAGTTGCGGCGCGTCGATCTCGAGGCGGAAAGCGAGGGGGCCGGTGCGGATGTATCCGCGATCGCGGGGATTCTCGAGGAACGGGTCGACAATGCGGATCGCGTAATCGCCGGCCGGGAGGTCGCGCAAGTCGATGACTCCCTGCAACCCGTTCCGCCGCCGGCCCGTCGCGTCGAACAACTCGGCATACGCCCCGGGTCGCTGCCCTGCGACGATCTGAATCCGGCTGTGCTTGTACTGATCGGCATTGAACGTGGGGTTATAGTCTTTGCCGTACGTAAACCGCATGGCCGCCAGGTTGTTGTTGCTCGTCAGGCGGAACCCGAGGAACAGTCGGCCGCGGGCCAGCGCGTCGCGCACGGCCGCGGTCAGGTCCACGGTAAACGACGTGGGGCTCGCACCGACCACGCCCGACCAGATCACCGGGCCGGTATTCGACGCGTCGAGCTGGGTCTGGGTTTCGTTTTCGATCTGCTCCAGGAACACCGTGCCCGAGGCGTTCTGAATTGTCAGGAAAAGGTTGGCCGACTCGATCAGCTCGGGATTACTCATGTAACTGAGCAGCGGCGCGAGCGGCAGATTCAGCATCGTCGTGCGGTTGAACGGGCCGCCGATCTCGTACGTATTGGTCGGCAGGCCGCCGACGGGGTTGAGTCCTTCAAAGGTGTTGATGCTCGGCGAGAGCACCGACGTGTTGATCATCGCCGATGACACGACCGGCGCGGGGTTGAAGAAGTTGAATGCGACCGACGACGTGCTGTACATCGTCCGCTGGGCCGGCAGGCTCGCCGACGCCGTGGGGCCGGTCCCCGTGCGCACCTGGATGCGGTCGCCGACCCGCCCGTCGCCCAGCGTGCTGAAGTAGTACCAGCGTTCGCGGTCGTTCACCGCGAACTTGCTGAACCGGCCCGGGCGATTCGCCGAGGCCATCAGCCCGACCTGCGTCGGCTGCAAGGTCGCGCCGGACCCCGAAACGCTGAGCGGGTCGCTGGCCGGGAAGTCGTAGTTCAGGAAATTCGTGAAGCTGTACGGTTGCCGTGACCACCACAGCTCCGCCCGGCTGTCGCGGACGACCAGTCGCAATTGCGAGGCGAACCCGGCGATATCGAGGGCGTCGGTCGGGAGCGACGCCAGGATCGTCGTCCCCCCGGCCGTCACCTCCCCGATCTCGAACACCACGTCGCCGACGCCGATGTTGAAACCTTCGAATCGGAAGCCCGCGAACTTATAACTCGTCGGCCCGGAGTAATCGAACACGATGAAATTGCTGTACGGGTCGGTGAAGACGTCCTGGGCCTGCACTTCAACATCGACGACGAAGCTTGTCGCGCCCGGCCGATCGGTCTTCAGCACCGCGACGCCCGCCGAGGTCGCGCCGGGCGTAACCTGAAACATACCGTTGGCCGAGGACCACGCGCCGGTAACGGCATCGAAGCGGGTCTCGGACCCGGCATTGGCGAAATCGATGATCCCGCTGCCGGCCAGTTGCGCCTCCGTGGCGAACGGCTGACCGGTGCCGGTGTTGACCACGTAGAGCCCGCTTCCGGGGATGTCGCCGTTGGGCGTGACCAGCGTCTCGGCCATGGCTGATGGCGTGACCGCACCCG
The DNA here is from genome assembly GCA_019694755.1 of Gemmataceae bacterium. GTDB lineage: Bacteria > Planctomycetota > Planctomycetia > Gemmatales > Gemmataceae > JAIBBI01. The sequence continues at coordinate 17,826 of JAIBBI010000032.1, read as the reverse complement.
TCCGCCCTCCGAAGATCGTGTAGATCCGTCCTTCCCCGCCGACGGCCAGCGGGACCGAAACGTCCTCACCCGACCCGATCACCAGATCGTCAATCCGGTCCCCGTTGAGATCGATCTTCGGCGTCGTCGGCAGGACGCCGAAGTTTGTGAACGGTGTACCCGGGATCGTGACCGCCGCGTTGGCCAGATTGAGCGTGGGTATGCCGAAATAGGACGACTGCGTGAAGTTGTAGAAGACGTACGCCTTGTCCGCCCGCGCGTCGTACTGGTATCCCTGAGAATAATCGATCGAACTGGTTGAGAGGGTCGAGTTGGGCAGACCAATGGCGATGTCCGGCTTGCCGTCGCCGTCGAAGTCGCCCGAGTAGAACTGCGGCGTACCGTAGGCGTACCCGCTGGTCAGACCCCGACTCACACTTGCGATCGCCCGATCGATACCGTCGTTGTTGGCCGATGTCCCGTCGCCGGGTATGCCGAGATCGTTGGTGGCCAGTAGCGGCGGGCGGTACCGATCCACGCCGTACATCACGAACCCGGCCTTCGCATTCGTCCCCGTACCTTCGACGTATCGCCCCAGCCCGAAGTCATCGATGCCGTCACGATTCACATCGCCGACGGCGAACGGGCTGCCCAGCCCGAGGCCAGTCCAGTACGTAGTTACTGATTCGAGCGTGTAGTTGCCGCCCCCGGCGATGTAACCGCCGATGAGCAGAAACGTCCTTCCGGTGTTACTGCCGTCGCGGTTCGACACGCCGATGAGGATGTCTTCGAGGCCGTCGTTGTTGATGTCGCCTGCCACTGCGGCCGAGATGAACGAATAGCCCACGGCACCGACGGTAATACTGGTGTTCAGAATCAGCGGAGCGGAATAGTTGCCGTTCAGATAGAGGTAGGCAACGGTCTGATTGCCGGTCGAGGTCGTAGCCGGGGCGACGACGAGCAAGTCGTTTTTCCCGCCGACCCCGTCGTAATTGAGTGCCATCGCCTGGACCGGGCCGTTGATGAAATTGCCCGACGTGTACTGCACCAGTTGTATGGCGTTGGCCGCGGTCAACGCCCGGGACGCGGACGACGACGAACCGGCAATCGCGTACACCCGGTTCGGGTTGCCGCCGGTCACGAAGAGTAGATCGTCTTTCGCGTCACCGACGAGATTGCCCGTCCGCATCTGCGGTTGGCCGAGCGAGCCGAAATTGGTGGTCAACTGGGCCTGCCCCGAGACGCGGTAGGCGTTGGCCAGCGCGGCCAGCGTTGCCGGGTCGTCGTCCTGCACCGAGACAGTGAACGACCAGTTGTTGCCGCGGATCAGCAGATCGTCGGGATAGGTACTCGGATCGATATCGGCCCGGGCGTCGACGCGATAAAGTTGGTCCGGTGTGATCGGCCCGAACATCACGTAGCCATTGGCATTCGTCGAAGAGTAAGGATACCACCCCGTCGCCAGGTAGTCGGTCACACCGTCGCCGTTGTAGTCGCCGATCGGTACGAGACGCCCCAGCCGCTCGTTGGCGAATTGCCCCTCCAGCGCGAACGCGTTGTTCAGACTCAGCGACGACGACGAGGCCGGCAGGTTGACCCCGGCATAGCTCCAGTCGCGGATCGGCTCGGCTTGCGCGAGCTCAAACACGTAGTCGTTGCGCGGCATTACCAAAGCCGGCGCAGAGCCGTCCGGCGTGCCCGCCTTCAGGCCGGTCGGGGGGAGTTGGCTCGCCAGGAAAGCCGAGCCGGCCAGGCGGTCGTTGCCCGAGTTGCCCAGGATGCGGTCGTCGCCTTCGCCGCCGGCGATGTAGTCGTTGTCGGCACCGCCGTCGATTGTCTCGCCGCTGACGCCGCCGTAGATGATGTCCTGTCCCGCACCGCCGCGGACCTCGATCGAGGCGTAAATCGTCGCCCGGTCCTGGATGTCGCCGCGCTCGACGCCCCACGTCTCGCCGTCGATCTGATAGCCGGGGTTGGCGTGCAGCACGTCGGCCCCGCCGCGCAGGTCAACCAGCATCCCCTCGACGTCGCGGGCCTGGAAAAACGTCCGCCGGACGGCATACCGGCCGTCCTCATACACGAAGCTGTTGTTCGTCTGATTGAGCACCAGCGACCCGACGCGATACCGGTGCGTGAACCGGTCGTAGCCGAGCAGCACGAAATCCTTGCCCGATAATCCGTCGGCCCCGAGATACACAACGCGGTCCTGGCCCGGACCACCGACGAACAGGTCCCGGCCGTTGTTATCGAACAGTTTCTGCCGCGAGAGATCGGTGATGTCGCGGGTCAGTTCATCCAGGATCGCCTGGAACCGGTCGTCGCCCGCCTCGCCGAAGAGCAGGTCTTCCACCTGCCGGTCGAGTCCGCCCGTCAGAACGTCATTACCGATGCCGCCGAAGATCCAGTCGGAGCCCGATCCACCCTGCAACACGTCGTTGCCGATGCCGCCGAGCAGCACGTCGCGTCGGGTCGAGCCTGCCGCCTCGGCATCGTTGAACTTGGTCACGACGCCCGGTGTAAACGTCACGTCGGTCCGCGTGCGGATCGCGGGGGCGGAGTTCGACGTGATCTCGAAAGTCGCTGGTGAGCCGTACGTCGTCGCATAGACATATGTCCGCAGGAAATATGTCCCCGCGGGCTGGCCCTGCAGCGAGAACGTGATCGGCGTCTTTCCGTCGGCATACTGATAGCCGACGCTCGTTAGCTGATTGCTGCTTCCGAGCCGGAAAAGCTCCGTCGTCAGGTAAAAGACGTTGCCGGTGGGCACGAGCGTCAGAGCTTCATTGTCCGCGCCGGTCGATCCGAGGCCGAAGCGGTACCAGTTGCTGTAATCGAGCTCGGGGTCGACATTGAAATTGGTCGACTGGTAGATCCGCGGGGTCTGTGCGAGCGCGGGCAGTTGGTAGGCCGACGCCTGTGTCTCGTTCCCGGTCGGGTTCGCACCGCCGCCGGCGAAAGTCAGCTCGTACCGACCGGCCAAAGTGCTCGTGACCACGATCCGGTAGCTGCCGGCCGCCAGTTTGTCGAGCGATAGCGTGCCGGTCGAGCCGGTGATGTTCGTGCTGTAGCCCAGGTCCTCGCCGTTGGGCCCGACGGCCGCGAGGGCGAAAGCCGTGCCGGGGGTCAGGGAGTTCAGCGTGACTTTCGAGTCCGGCCCGGCCGAGCTGGCAAGTGTGACCGCGTACCAGTCGGGATCGGTCGGGCTGACGGTCAGCCCGCTCATGCGGTCGAGAATCGCCAACTGCCCGAGGCTGTAGGCTGCTCCGGCCGAGTTGTTCGGCTCCGCGCCGTCGGCCGACGACGCGAGGACGAATTGCACGTCGTAATCGACCGGTACGCTGTCCTTCGACTGCACCCGGATCCAGTAATCCACGCCTGGGAGCAGACCCGCCGCCGATAGCACGCCGCCGACAAAGCCGGTCTCCGACTTGTCGCCGCGGACCAGCGTCGCCTGCAATTCGAGATTCAGGGGCATGTGCAACGGCAACACCCGCAGGACATCGCCCGCGCCTGGCGTGGCCGAAAGTTGGAAACGGTACCAGTCCACGTCCGGCTGATCCGCCCGTGCGCTGTCGATGGTCAGCCCGCGGAAAAGACGGGTGCCGGACACAGTGCCGAACGAATACGCCACTTCTTTGGCGTCGTTGCCGCGGACGGGCACGCCGCCGACGAACGTCACACTCACCGGGTCGGTCGCATCGGGTAGATAAGCCAGTGCGGGCTGGACGCGGACCGTGTCGTCGCCCGATCCGGCATCCACCCAGACGGTTTTCTGCACCGTTTCGCCGACGGTCACGGAGTCGTTGCCGCCCAGCGTATCGACGATGATCGCATCGAAGCTCGGCTCCGGGCCGAAGACCTTGGCGGCGATGTCGGTGACGGTCGCGCCGAACGCCTGGAATATGCCGAACGAGGTCGTGTCCGAGCGGGGCAACCCCGTCTCGGGATCGACGGTCACGCCGGCCGCGTCGTAGAAGCTATCCGTCTTGCCGTGCGTGCCGAGCCGATTGTCCGACTTGTCGAATGCGCCGTAGCTGTCGAAGCCGTTGAACCGCGGATCGAACGCGCCGGAGGTCGCGAAGGTGACCTGATGCCGGCCGAACAGCGGGCTGTACGGGTTGGTCGCGTAATTGATCGTGACCGTGTCGCTGCCGCCGGACCCGCCGACGTACCAGACGCGGTTGGTGCTGCGGGCGTAGGCCTTCCAGTCGGCCCCGCCGGAAGTGGCGGCCGCCTCGGCATCCTCAAAGACGGTGCCGTCGCGGTTGTAGAGCGTGTCCGGCCCGCCGTTGCCGTACAGGAAATCGAGCCCGGTCCCACCATACAGTTGATCGCCCCGGGTCGGATTGGCGGAACCGAGCACACGGTTCAGGCCGGTGTCCTCTGTGTGCGGCGAGGTCTCGCTGGTCCAGGGGTACATCACGTTCGCACCCCGGCCGCCGATCATGTCGTCGTTGCCCAGGCCGCCGAAGAATGTATCGACATCAATCGCAACTGATCCGTTAAACGTGTCGCCCCACATGCGGTCGTCGCCGGCATTGCCGTACAGCGTGTCGCTGCCGGGCCCGCCCTCGAGGCGATCGGGGCCGTCGGTCCCGCGGATCACGTCATTACCCGGCCCGCCGCCCGCGACGACGAGCCACGTTTGCGTATACGCCAATTGCGTGACCGTCGCCGAGCGCAGTGTGGCACCGATGGTGTCGTTGCCCAGAGCGCCGGCGATCTGGATCTGCTCGACGAGCGGCATGCCCTTGGGTGTGCCGCCGGCCCGCCAGTTCACGGACCAGGTCCGCAGCGGTCCGCCGTCGGTGGCGGTGTACTGCACGTCGAGTTGGCCAGTGGTCGCGTTCTCGTTGAGCAGGATCGTGTCGTTGACGACGGCATTGCCGAGCGTGTTGAACGAGCGATCGCCTTGGACGACGAGGATGTCGACTTCGCCGAGGTCCGGAGCGTCGCCGGGGGTCGCGTTGCCTCCGTGCCCGTCGAACGAGTCTTCGCCGACGGCAAAGCGCGAGTCGGTATCGAGCACGAGCAGGTCGATGCCCCAGCCGCCGAAAAGTTGATCCGCGCCGCCCTGCCCTTCGAGATAGTCGGGGTCCGCTCCGCCCCAGATCACGTCCGCGCCGCCGCCGCCGAAAAGCTGATCCTGCCCCGAGCCGCCGCGTAGCGTGTCGGCGCCGCCCACCGCGCCGGCATTGGTGTTCGGGTTGTAGCCCGGCCCGGCGAGGTAATCGCCGTGCAGGTAATCGCTGCCGGCCCCGCCATCGAGCGTGTCGCGGCGCAGATTGCCGTAGAGCGTGTCAGTGCCGTCGCCGCCGAGGAGGTCGTCGCCGATCAGGTTGACTTCGGAAGAGTCGAGCGCGAAGGCGAAAAGCGAGTCGGAGCCGCTCATGCCGAAGAGTCGCTGGCCGGTCTGGTTGCCGGCTTCACCCGCGTCGCCGTACAGGCGGTCGTCGTCGGCATCACCGATGAGCCAGTCCCGGCCGTCGCCGCCGCGAAGCTCGTCGTTGCCCAGGCCGCCGCGCATCAGGTCGTTACCCGGGCCGCCCAGCATCTGATCCTTGCCGAACCCGCCGTCGAGGTAATCGTCGTTAGCGCCGCCGTCGAGGGTGTCATCCCCCCAGCCGGCGAAGAGGAAGTCATTGCCCGATCCGCCGAGCAGCGAATCCGTGCCGTCATCCGACACGCCGTCGATCGAACCGGCCACGTTGCTCGGGCGGAGTTGTGGGGCGAAGCCGGTATAGCCGAGTTCCTTCTCCAGCGGGTCGAGCAAGCCGCCGCGACTGATGACGAGCAGCGAGTCGCCGCCCCAGATGATGTCACTGTCGGCATCACCCGACAGGGTGTCGTTACCGCGCCCGCCGGCGATCAAATCGTCGCCGTCGCCGCCGGAGAGCACGTCGTCGCCGTCGCCGCCGATCACGATGTCGGCATCCGGGCCGGCATTGACCGTATCGTTGCCCGGCCCGGCCGTGATTACGTCGGAGCCCGCGCCGCTGTTGATGAAGTCGTTACCCGAACCGGCATCGATCGTGTCCGCTCCGGTGCCGCCGGTGATGGTGTCGTTGCCCGACCCGGTGACGATGGTGTTTGCGCCCGAAGTCACGGTGACAATATTGTTGCCGCTGCCGGCATCGATGACGTTGTTGCCGTCGCCGCCGGCCACGGTGTCGTTGCCGGCCCCGGCCGTGATCGTGTCGTTGCCGATCCCGCCCGAGAGGTTGTCGTTGTCGTCGCCGCCGTCGATCAGGTCGTTGCCGTCGCCGCCAGTGGCGGTGTCCCGGCCCGCGCCGCCGGCGATGGTGTCGTTGCCGATTCCGCCGTCAAGCAGGTCGTCGCCCAGGCTGCCGTCGAGTCGGTCGTTGCCGTCGCCGCCGAAGAGTTGATCGATGTCGAGTCCGCCGTACATCAGGTCCGCGCCGGCATCGCCGTACAGGATGTCTGCGCCGCCCTGGCCGAAGAGCTGATCGTTGCCCGCGCCGCCGCGGAGCGTGTCTGCCCAGTCGCCGCCATCGAGCAGGTCGTTTTCGGTGCCGCCGTCGAGGTAATCATTCCCCAAACCGCCGAGCAGGATGTCGGTGCCGGCCTCGCCGAAGAGCTGATCGTTGCCGACCACGTCGCCGTCGTCACCTTCGAGGGTGTCGTTGCCGTCGCCGCCGAAGAGGGCGTCGTTGCCCCGACCGCCGCGGAGGATGTCGTCGTTGCCTTCGCCGCGCAGGGTGTCGTTGCCGTCGTTGCCGGTGAGCGTGTCATTGCCCGTGCCGCCGGCCACGGTGTCGTCGCCGAGTCCGCCGTCGACGGTGTCGTCGCCCGCGCCGCCGGTAAGGTTGTCGTTGCCGAGTCCTCCCCAGACCTGATCGGGGTCGTTACCGCCGTCGATGGTGTCGTTGCCGTCGCCGCCGCGGAGCACGTCGAGGCCCGCGCCGCCCGACAGATTCGCCGGACCGCGCCCCGCTTCGATCGTGTCGTTCCCGATGCCGCCGATGATCGTGACCGGCACGGTGAGCGTGCGCAGGTCGAAGGCGTCGTTGCCGCCGCCGCCGTCGCCGAACACGCTGCGGACGCCCTTGTACTCCTGATCGAATCCGAACGCCGTGATGACGACGGTCGAAGTCCCATCGCCCTCGACGCGGACGTGGCGGACTTCGTAGTTCTCGTCGACATTGCCGTTGGTGTAGCTGGGGTTCACCCGCAGCCCCGCGTTCGGCCCGGTGTGCAGCACGAGCTTGCCGTCGGGCTCGACGTGCCCCAGGATCGGCGGGGCGGGATCGTCGGAACAGATGAAATCGAACGACGCGATTACGCCGCCGACGAAGGGGTAGTCCCACGTCTTGCCGACGAACCCGAACGGCGTGTCGATGCCGACGCGGACCTGAGCGCCGAGGTTGCCTTCAAGTTTGCCGTGGATGTTGAAGATGCAACGCGGGTCGTCGAACGGGATCTCGTCGACGTAGACCCGGCCGTCGCCGTACGGCACGATTTTGTTGCCGGCATCGCGGTCGTTGAGATCGGCAGTGATCTCGCCGGTGAACCCGCCGCCGATGGTCGCCTCGGCGACGACCACGCTCAGCCCCAGTCGGGCCTCGGCCACGGCCTTGATGTAGACTTCCGGCACGTCGGGGCCCGAGCCGTCGCTGCGGGCCGTATCGCTCATGTACAGGCCGCCCGTCAGGATCTTTTCGGGGTTGAGACCCTTCCCGTCGTTCATGTCGTTGATGAACTGCCGCATGCCGCGCGACGAGAAGCCGATGTGAACGTTGGCCTTGGCCTGGACGTAGCCCGTGAGCCGGGCACCGATCGGCCCGAAGATGTAGAAAAACTCGTCGACCCCGAGCTTGCCCGTATCGAGGTCGCGCGGGTTGAACGAGAAGAAATCGACGTCCCGCCCGAAGAACAGGCCGATCGCCGACTCGGGCTTCTGCATCAGCGGCGAGTAGAACACCGGCTCCTGTGCGCCGGGCAGGACGTTGACCAGAGTGTCCTGAAGCATGTTCGCCGCGAACTTGGCCGCGTCCCCGGCCGCACCGCTTACGCCTTTGAGCGTACTCACGGCGTCGTTCAGGATGTCGGTGTACGGCAGGTTCACGTTGACGCCGGTGAGGTCCGCGAGGCCGCGGACGTCGGTGCCGCCCAGGCTGAACGTGTCGGTCGGCCGCTGCAGATCGATCCACAGCGCGTCGCTGGTCGCGATCCCCTTGAACTGCTGGACCAGCGAATACACCTTGTCCACCTTGGCGATGAACTTCACCAGGTCCTGATACTGATCCGGTGCGACCTTCTCGGCCAGCGAGAGGTACGTCACTTCGTAGTCGCCGTCCATGTCGTAGTCGCGGGCCATCCCCGAGAGCGAGAGCAGGCTGTTCGGAAGATCAGAGAGGCCGGGCACGGGCTTGCGGAGCGTATCGAGGACCGGCTTGATGGGGTCGAGGATGTCGTTAAGCGTTTGCACCACCGGCCGGAGGAAGTTGTTGACGTACTGGCCGGCGTTGATCTGCGCGCCGGTGATTTCGACGACCGGGATGCCGCCGAAGCTGACCGCCCCGCCGGCCGGGTCGGCATTGCCCAGCGCCCAGTGGACGTGCAGATTCGCCCGGACCTGTGGGAAGTTGGCCGACCCGAAATCGCTCGTCAGCTTCAGGTTGATGTCCGCGGCGGCCGCGGCGTCGAGCTTGGCCTGCACGGCCGAATCGGGGATCGAGCCGCTCTGGAGCATCCCCATCGTGATCCGGCTCTTGCTGCTGATCGGGTCCCCGATCTGTACCGCAAAGCTCGCGTCGAACTTGCTCGGCTTCGCGGAATTGTCCTGCACGTTGGCCCGGAGGATACCCATCTGGCCGGTGGCGTTGAAGTTGGGGATCGACACACTGGCGCTGACCTTCAGATCGTCGACCGGGCTCGTATCGACGAAGAACCCGTCGGTCTTGCTCACGCCGAACCCGAGATTCATCTCGAAGCCGGCCTTGAGCTGAATGGCCGAGGGGGCATCGACCTTGAGCCCCAGCCCCGGCAACCCGATGTCGAAGTTGATCGGGATCTTCGACGTGATCTGCGGCGAACCGAGCTTCACCCGGAACCGCCGCTCCTCCAGCGTGTCCTGTTCCAGGAACACGTCTTCGGGGCCGACGCCGTTGCCGCCCGTGCCGCCGGGCCCGCCCTTCCAGTCCTGCAACATGTCAAGGCCCGCGGGCCCGAGCAGTTGCACGAGAGCGTTCTGCACGCCGGCGGGGTCCACGATCGTCGAGGCGAAGCTGTCGAGGGCGGCGATCATGTCGTCCATGAACTTCCCGGCCGCCGACATGCTGTCACCAATGATCGGCATCTTCACGCCGAACACCCGGCCGTTCACGGCCGATCGCAGGAACGTGAGAAACTGCTTCAGGCCGCCGATGATGTTCGTGTAGTTGATGTCGCCGAGCGACGCGAGCATCTGCTCCACGTTGTACGCGTGGACCTTGATCGCACCGGGCAGCATCTCGCCGACGGACAGCGGGTCGTCGACGCCGGTCGTTCCCGCCTGACCCGCGGGGCCGGTGTGGTGGGCCGGCTGACTCTTGTTCGCCGCGAAGTCGAAGTTGCCGATCGCCGAGAGCGGGCCGGCAATGCTGACCCACCCCTCGTTGGCGGCCAGCAGACTCGGGTTGGCCGTCACGTCCGCGCCCGAACCGCCGATCCGCAGCGGGATCACGGCCTGCACCGTGCCCCCGAACGTGGGGTCGGCGATCGACCCGAAGTCGCCAGAGCCCACGGCCGTGGTGATCTCGTTGAACGTGAGCCGGCTGTCGCCGTTGCCCGCGTCGAGCAGGTTGATCGTCAGGCCCAGGTTGCTAATGAGCGCGCGGGCCTTGATGACATTGACGCTAATCAGGCCGCCGAGACTCACGTTGAAGTTGAGCGGCGTGCCTTCCGTACCCGAGACCGTGCCGTCGTTGTTGAGGTCGTAGCCGACGTTTGCGCTGGCGTTGATCCGGATCTCGTTCGACTTGCTCGTGCCGAGAAACACCCGGTCGGCGAGTGCGAGCCCGGCGGAAGTGCGCAGGCCGAGGTCCACGTCCATAGCCGCACTGGCCTGGAAGGTCACGCCGCCCGAGCCGGACCCGCTGACCAGCCCGCCCAGCCCGCCGCCCAACGCGTCGCGGACGTCGAACTGGAAAGGCAGCGTTTTCGAATAGTCTTTGCCGATGGTGAACCGGAGGTGCACCTCACCGTCGGCCACCTGCACGCTGACGTTGCTCAGGCCCGGCCGGCTCGTCAGGTAATCCTGCAACGCCTGCAGGCTGGCCGCCTGCACGTCGGAGGGCGTCGGCAGGTCTTCCACTAGCGCGGGACCAAGGTCGATGATCTCGCCCAGCGACCGGTTGAAGATCGGCAGTTTCGTCCGCATCGGCCCGGCGAGGCCGAGTTGCGTCAGCCGCTGAGCGAGATTGCGGATCGCATCGAGGATCAGCCCGGAGTCGAGGTTGTTGAAATCGGTCAGGCTGTCAAGCCCGGTCGCATTGTTGCGCAGGCGCGTCGGGATCTCGCCCAGCTCGCTCGCGCTCTTGAAGGTGCCGCTCTTACTCGGGTCCGGATTTCCGGGGTCGAGGCTGAGCTTCACGCTGCCGAGCGTGTTGTCCGAGCCGGCCGAGGGAGTGATCTTCAACCCGTCGATGTCGATGGTCAGGTTCGTCGTCGTCTCGAAGGCGTCGAGCAGGTTTGACGGGCGCAGTTCCGCGCGGGTGATCCGGCCGTCGAGCGCCTGGGTGCCGCTGTCCTTCAGGTTCACGCCGATACTGCCGCCGAACACGATGCCCGCGTTCGGGCTCACGGCCGGGTCCTCGGCGAGCGACACGTTCAGATATCCGACCTTGCCCGTCGCCGTGGGATTGTCGAGTTGCCCGCTGATCGCGAGAGTCAGTTCCGGGGCCGCGTCGGCCACCATGTAGAACCGGTCGAAGGCGGCCACGGCCGGGTCGAGCCGCAGACCGAACTTCAGATTCAGACTCGTGTCGAGGCTGAAGTTGACCGTTCCGGTGGTGTCGAAGGTCGCCCCCGCGATCACGGCGCCGAGGCCGAACTGCTGCGAGAAGGTGATCGGGTCCGGGTTGATCGCCACGGCAAACTGCACGACCCGGTTGATTCCGGTGCCCGTGCTCGTGACTGTGATAGCCGAGGGGTCGATGCCGATCTGCAGTGCCAACTCGCGGACGAAGCCTTGGAGCGTGATTCGGGAAACATCGAAGTGCGAAAAGTCGAGTAGTCCACCGATCGACGCCGTGAGCTGATGCCGCAGCGACCCGGACCGGGCGACCGTAAAGCCCGTAACGCTATTCGGGGCGATGGTGTCCCCGGCCGGGAGCGCGACGACGAACGAATTGAGCTCGACGATGTCGAGCGTGCCGGACCGCGTCTTGCCGTCAGTACCGGTGAACGTGACCGGGTCGCCGGCCTGGATGCCGCGGGCGCGGTAATCGATACCGTTGGTCACGACCTGGAAGTAAGACGCGTCGGCCGTCGCGGCGACGCCGCTGACATAGACGGCATTCGACCTCGGCACCAGCACCGACCCGGCGGAGCCGTTCAGGATGCCGCCGAGCGAGAGATCGACGACGCCGAGCTTGACGTTCAGCGAATCCTGCGTCGACAGCGACGAAGTGAGCCAACTGGCCAGATCGTTGAGCCCGCCGAGCAGCGAGAAGCCGGTGTTCGACAGGAAGTTGGTGAGATCACTGCCGGCCGCGTTCGTGCCGGCAACGGTGTACTTGCCCGCATCGCGAATGTCGGGGTAGCTGACCGTAACGGTGGCGGGCCCGCCGATGTTGATGGGGGACGCGGCTCCGGTTGTCACGCCGGCCGGCGTAAAAGTGCCGGTGAACACGAGGTCGTCGGCCGCGGGGTTCTGGATCAGCGACGCCTGTGCGACGAACCGGGAGTTCGCGCCGATTTCGTAAAGTCGCAGACGGCCGTCGCTTTCGCCAGTGACCGGATCGTCGCCCGGTTCGCGGAAGTCCATCTCGACCCGCACTTGCGGATTCATCGAGATCAACACCGAGTTGACCAGTACATCCGTGAAGCCCATCCGTCCCGTGGCCGAAGAAACGCCGGTAATCCGCACGTTGCTGATGCTGAAATCGGGGTCGGGGCTCGAGGTCGTATCGAGGTAAAACCCGCCGGCATCGATGCCGAAGATGAGCCTGGCGGAAACGGTCGCCGTCACCTCGGCAGTTCCCGTGATCTGGAGGTCGGCATCTGCCCCGCCGAGCCTCAGGCCGGCGGTACCGAACAGGTCGCGCGTCACGCGCATGTCGAATCGGGGCAATCCGGCTACGTAGTCGAGCGCCACGCTACCCGCGTTGCCGTCGAGCGCGTCGAGCGCGGACCGCAACTGTTCGAGGGTCGTAAATCCGGAAAGAGAATCGAGCGAGAAGCCGCCCGGCCCTTCTTCAATGAGCCGGCGGAGCACGTCGCTCGTTCGCCGGCCGTCGGCCAGCACCTGGGCTACGTCGTACCGGAAATCGAGCGCTCGGTTGGCGAGTTGGACACCATTCACCACGTCGGCGAGCGAGCTGATCCCGGGAAAATTGAGGGATGCCAGCGCCTCGTTGGCCGCCGGTCCGGAACTATCGGCCAGGACGCGCAACCCGCGGAGGATGTCCTGGAGGGACGTGTTGATCGTCGAGCCGCCCGAAGGGTCGATGATCGCATCGATCTTGGACATGGAGATTGAAACCGAATCGGCCCCCTGCCCGACACTCGCCTTCGCGTTACCGCTCAGGAGCGGCGATGACGAGTAGGTCAGACCGGTACCGACAAATTTGACCTGATTGGTACCGCCTCCACCGTCAATCGAAATGTTCCCGCGATACTCCAGCGGGAGTCCTGACCAGTCGATCGTGACTGTGTCATTCCCGGCCCCGAGTGAAATCTTGATCTGTGGGGCTCGGAAGCGCAGAAATGTCGATTGCTTCAACACCGCACTGGTGACTGAGTTGACCACGTTCAGTTCCAGCAACCCCGGCTGGGCGGTCGATGCTTTCAACGTAACGCTCAGCGGAACGGTCTCGTCGCTGGCGACGTTCAGAATCGGAAGGCTCGCCACGAGACTGTCGACCGAGGCCGCCGTCCAGATCCCCCGGCCCAGCGTGCCGGCCACCAGAAGTTTGTCGGCAGGGTCGTAAACCAGCCCGGACACCGGCATCGTCGGCACGTTGGCCGCGAAGTACGACCACGATTTCGGATAGTTGAGGTCGACGGTCGGCGCGATCTGCTCGTTGAGCCGGAAGACTCCCCGAGAAGTCGACGTCACTACGGCGTTGAACGGAACACCACCCGAGTTGGACGGGATGACGGCAAGCGATGTTGCCGTCCGGCCATCGAGGCCGAGGTCGTAGGTGATGTCGGTGTAAGTCGCGCCAAACCTGTCGCCGCGCAGGATGTGATTGTCGCCCGTGACGACATAGAATCTCGTGCCGTCGGCGGGGTCGATGGCGATCTGCAGGGGGGCGGACCGACCCGCCGGATAGGTTGTCGTCTGAAACGCGCCGCCGGGCGTATTGCGGAACGCAATGGACGGTTTGCCATCGAGCCCGATCAGGCCCACGTAAGCCAGCGCGAGCCCGGCCGCCGCATCCGTGAGGGGGCCGCCGTACGCCAGTGCGGTAATTTCTCCGAAGACCGGAAGCGGCTGGAGCGTGTCCCCGCCGTCGAACGACTCGAGCAATCGCCGGTCCGTCCCGAGTAGCATCCGATTCGCGCCCACAGCATGGACGGCAAAGACAGGGTTCGGCGCGATCGTCCCGTATACCGCTTGAGGCAGCGGCAACCGCAGGTCGAGTTGCAAAATCCCCAGCGGCACCTTCATCGCGGCAAATGTTGTGGCCTTGGTGGTGCCGTTCACCCGCGCCATCGGCGAAGCACCGGGATTCGTCAAAAAGTAGACCGGCTCGCCGGCGAGATTGACGCTCGTCTTCGACCGTGTTCCATCACCGGCGAGGACTGTCAGAAACGAGGGCGACCCGTTGGACAGTTGAACAACGCTGCCGGTGTCCTGCAGGCCGCCGAACACGACGTTGTTGACCGTGTCGTAGCTGATGTTGGTAAATTCGCTGACATTCAGGTTCCCAACGAGGGACACCCACTTCCGATCGGTTCCCGTACTACCGGGATTAAGCAGCCGATAGATGCCGCCGTCGTCGGCCTCGATCAGGTGCCCGCCCGAATCGATAGTTACGAACCGGGAATCGGCATGCGGCGCGGTGCTGTTGGCGTACTTATCGGTGATCTGCGTGAACTGGCCATCGAGGTATTTCTGCCCGTTGGCCAGCGTCTTCTCCGTCACGGGCAGACTCGCGTCGCCGCGAAAGACCCGACCGGTAAAGTTGGTGGCACCGGATTCGTTCGTGTACGTACCGGTCCCGTCGGTGTACCACGGCACTCCGTCTTTGCCCGGGCCCGGTTGCCGGTCGCCGCCGACGTAGACGACAAACGGGTTCTTCTGGTCGGCCGTGATGCTGAAGTGCCGGCCGCCCTGTCCGCCGGGTTGCGCCCCGAACCACTTGGACGCTTTCTCCGTCGCGCTGATCTTCCCATCGCCGTTAGCGTCGAAGTTTTCGACGGAGCCGGGCGTGGCAAGCTGCTTCCAGCTTACCCCCATATCGTCGGACCGGAAGATACCTTCTAGATTCAGTTTCTCCGCACTCAGGCCTTGGACGAGAAAGGCCGCGTAAAGTGCCTTGGTGCCCGCGCCGGCGTCGATGTGCGTCGCCAGTTGCACCTTCTTCGAGTTGGCGATCAATGTGGGAGGAAGCCGACCGGGGACCAGCCACGTGGCGTCCGTTGTCCCCGCTCCATTGATGCTCACTGCCGTGAGCGTGGCTGCTTTCAGATCGACATCGAACACACCCCGGCCGGGCGCAGCGACGAGCGCATGATCGGCCGTCCAACCATTCGGAGCGATGTCCGAAACGGACACGTTGGCCGCGCCCCCCGGAAACACCGGGCTTCCGATCATATCGCCCTGGTCACCGATTATGAACAGACCACCGCTGTCGACCGCTCCGCTGAGGCGATTGAAATCGTTCCCCGCGACCAGCACAACATGTGAACTTGTACCGACCTTGGTCGTTACGGTCGTGGGCAGAATGTCCGCAATCTCGATACCCGTGCCGGGAACAGTCCAGGACGGCAGACGGATCGTCATCCGCTCCACGTCGGTCCCGCCGACCGATTCCGTGATGCGGTAGAGGAATCCCGAACCGCCGCCAACCGAAGCATAGCTGCTCACATTGCCCGTGCCGGCAAACAACACGTTCGGGTCCGTCGGGTCGAACGCGAGGCTACTGATCGACAGCGAGATCATGTTGTCGGTCAGGCTCACCCATTGCGGCTGCGGGTTGTTGAGAGTCGAGGTCTTCCACACGCCGCCGTTCGTCGTGCCGATGTAGGCGACATTCGGGTTCGTCGGATGCAATGCGACCGTGGTCACCGCGCCGCTGACAGGGTTGGTCACCGGCGGAAATGCCCCGTCTGCCGGGACGTTGATGCCCGTCACCTGCCCGAAACTAATCGGCCGGGGGCCGATGTTGGTCCACGTCGGCAGACCAGTGATCGCCACGTCGACTGTCGGCGCGACCCGCGCTTCGAGATGCTGAATCTTCAGGATCGTCCGGTCGCGACCGGAGAGCCGGCGTGCATACTGGACCCGGCGGGGTCGGCGGCGAATCGTGAACATGACAATCCTCTCTACGAGTCAGCCGTCGCACAGCTCCCGCGCAACGGTCAGGGCGATATTGCCGAAAGGCGCCCCGGGTGAGACAGGCTGCTGCCCACTTTCTAGCGGGTCCTGCCGGTTCAACATCCGCTGATTCGCAAGATGTGATGATTTTCATTTGCATTTTCACGTGTTTGCCGCGTCGCAAAAAACAGGGTAGACGCGGATCACTCTGTCAAGCCTTGGCAATTCAGCCGCGCCTGGCTGCTGACCGTACGTGAGCGGCATCCATTCGCCCACTTCGATTGGCCTGTTGGTGGGCGATTGCTTTGAGTGGAGAGGGGTGGCACCGGCCTCGTCTCAACGAACCCGATGACAGACTGAACCACGGGGTTTGATTGCGGGATGCGGGCCGCGGTTTGTGCCACCTGCTACGGCGGCCGAGTGGCGGTTAGGTAGAGGTAAAGCGTTCTGCTGGTGGCATGAAATCGCTTAACCGAGGTCCAATTCGGGCTGTAACGACTCAAGCGGCCAGAGATCACCGTCGAGCTTCGGAACCACTAAAGCAGCAACCTCTGGGAATAGTGCGATCATCGATCGATGCACTCAGCAATGACGCGTTCGACAACTCATACTACCGATTGGCTCGGGAGCATGTCCCGAATTTGATCGGTTTCCGATTTTGCCGTCCGGCTGTGGATTGGACCTTTGCAAGGAGATTGCGGCAGTGAGGCACTTTCATCACCGACTGAACCAGCGAGCCTCTTGTCCCCGGACGCCGACTTCCCGTTCATCTCATCCCGCCGAAAGCACGCAATCCGAGCTATGGGCGTCGAGTAACTGTCCACCGCGGAAAGAACTTTTCCAGTCTCTGGCGTTCAGTCATGGAAAACGGTTACTCAGCCAACAGTGACGGCGCAAAGTCCTCGAGCTGGTTGAGCATGGCGTGGACTGAACCGCGACGATACGGAACTTTTACTACTTCGCTGATTTTTATTGGCACTCCATTTGCGAAGTCTCAGGGGCAGTCATGCGGAGCACTGGCGGGCGGAGATAGGCTGCCAGGCGAGTCGGAGTAGGGAAACAATCGCCGGGGTGCCCCGATGTCTGTGGCTTGGTTCCCCTTACCGCGAGGATTGTGATGCGATGCAGAGTGCTGCCAGTGGCGGTCAAACTCGGAGTGTTTATTCTGCTTGGAGTGCCGTTGGTCCTGTTATCCGCTCAGGATCCGGGGACCAGTCTGCCACCACCCGTCGAGTCCGAGACACCGACGGTAGCGTATTCGCCGATGCCGACCGAACCGGATGGGGACGATGTCGATGAGGTCAATGCATACAGCGCTCCGTCGCGAACTGCATTTTCCGAACTTCACGACCCGGCGTTCGACAGATACATCGACTTGCAGCTTCTCGGGGAGGCGTGGGCCAACCTCGAACCCGGCGCGCTCACCGATGTCGGCCTGCAACTTGCCGAGGGTGAGCGCATTCTTCTCCGCCCGCACAAGGCGATCTCCGCCAACGCTGTGTTAGCGGCCGCCGCCAGACTCTGTGCGGAAAAAAAGGATAAGGGAGGGCTGGATCGCCTCGCCAAAGCCGCCGAGCGACTGGGCGACAAGGACTTGGCCGGTCAGGTTAAAGCGGCAGAACTCCTGGCGAAGGAATCTCGGGCGGTCGATCCGGCACTTCAGGTATCCGTCGAAGAAATGACCCCGGAATCACTGGCGTTTTATCAACAGTGTCTTCTGGCTATCCGAGTCGCACGATTATCGGGCAATCGCGCCGATCTTGAAATCATCAAAGAGGACATCCCCAACCTCACAGAAATCGGCGAAACGCTTCGGGATAATCTGAGTCGACTTACAGAAGAGGCTCTTGCGAGTATTCCCGAGTCGCAAAGCCCTGAGGCAGCCGTCCTCGATAAGTTGGCCGCGGCCTCCCGAGGGGGATACGGCCCACCCTCATCCGGACGAGGTTCGAGTGGCCAAAGGCCGGGCACCGGCGGGCACACCCCAATGGGCGGCCGCTCACCGGGTGCCGGCCACTCCCCGTCCGGGGTCAGGCAACCACCGAGCGGAACCAGACCACCGGTTACGACGCGGCCACCAACGACTAGCAGACCTCCGGTCACCATAAAACCGCCGACCGGCGGACCGAAACCACCTG
>JAIBBI010000164.1 GCA_019694755.1 Gemmataceae bacterium | reverse complement strand
GGCCATGTCGAGCCAGCGGTGCAGTTGCGGATGATCGGGCATCAACTCCTTCACGCGGGCGTCCGTGCGGTAGATGTCTTCGGGGTCGCCCGAGAGCGCGACCCAGCGGAACGGGCCGACGCCT
Organism: Gemmataceae bacterium; assembly: GCA_019694755.1. Lineage (GTDB taxonomy): Bacteria > Planctomycetota > Planctomycetia > Gemmatales > Gemmataceae > JAIBBI01. The sequence goes on along the minus strand of JAIBBI010000164.1, from coordinate 9,006 downwards.
TCGCAGAACAGTGGCCGAATGTAGGCCGGCACGAAGCCGGGGATCTTGAACGCGTCGGTCACGCCTTCTTCGAGGGCCATCTGCCGGATGTTGTTGCCGTAATCGACCGCGAACGCGCCGCGGTCCTGCAGCGTCCGCCACGCCCGGACGTGGGCCGCCATCGACGCCTTCGCCGCTTTCACCACCACTTCGGGCTCCGACTTCACCCGCGTCCGCCAGTCGGCGACGGTCCAGCCCTGGGGCAGGTAGCCGTTGAGCGGGTCGTGTGCGCTGGTCTGGTCGGTGACGACATCAGGCACCATGTTGCGACGGACGAGCTCTTCGCACACGTCGGCGATGTTGCCGAGCAGGCCGACGGAGATCGGCTTGCGGCTGGCCTTCGCCTCGGCCAGCACCGCCAGCGCCTCGTCGAGCGTCCGGGCCTTGCGGTCGACGTACCGCGTGGCCAGGCGCATGTCGATCCGCGACTCGTCGCATTCGACGGCGAGGACGCTGAACCCGGCCATCGTCCCGGCCAGCGGTTGGGCGCCGCCCATGCCGCCGAGACCGCCGGTCAGGATCCACCGGCCCGCGGGGTCGCCGGCAAAGTGCTGCCGGGCCATCGCGGCAAAGGTCTCGAACGTGCCCTGCACGATCCCCTGGCTGCCGATGTAGATCCAGCTCCCGGCCGTCATCTGCCCGTACATCATCAGGCCCTTGCGGTCGAGTTCGTGGAAATGCTCCCACGTCGCCCACCGGGGCACGAGGTTGGAATTCGCGATGAGCACGCGAGGCGCGTCAGCATGCGTGTGGAACACGCCGACGGGCTTGCCCGACTGGATCAGCAGCGTTTCGGTGTCTTCGAGCCGGCGCAGGACTTCGACGATCTTGTCGAAGCACTCCCAGTTTCGGGCCGCCCGGCCGATGCCGCCGTACACGACCAGATCGGTCGGGCGCTCGGCCACGTCGGGGTCGAGGTTGTTCATCAGCATCCGCATGGCGGCTTCCGTCAGCCACGACTTGCAGGTGCGGTCGACCCCGCGCGGGGCTCGGATGACACGACCGGGGGCGGATCGGGTAAACGTCGTCATGCGGTGAATCCCGGCGCGGCGCGCCAGTTCCGGGCGATGTGCCAGACCAGCCCGGCGGCGACGCGTGCGCCCCGGCGGTCCTGATCGAAAGACGGGTTGAACTCGACGACGTCGGCGGCCGCGAGCTTCGGCTGGGCCGTGACCGCGTCGAGGATCGCCAGCACGGTCGCCAACGGCAGACCGCGAATGGCCGGCGCACTGACCGCGGGCATCACGGCCGACTCGAGCACGTCGAGGTCGAGGCTGAGGTACAGCACGTCGCACGCGGCCGCGAACTCATCGACCACCCGGATCAGGTCGGCCCGTGACATATGGAGGATTTCGAGGTCCGTGTTCCACACCGTGCCGAGGTCATGGGCCCGGGCGAACAGGGCCGGCGTGTTGGCCGGCTCCGCAACACCAAGACATAAGTAGCGGAACGGTCGGCCGGCCGCCGTGCCGTGTGCTGCCATCTGGGCGAACGGAGTGCCCGAATGTGGCTGGGGCGATGATCGCAGGTCGAAGTGCGCGTCGATATTGATGATGCCGATCTGCTTGCCGGGATGCGCGGCAGCTACGCCGAGGTAGGTGCCCCACGCCGTCTCGTGCCCGCCGCCGAGAATGATGGGGTGATGGCCACTCGTGATCGCGTCGGCGACGGCCTCGGAGAGTTGCACCTGCGCCGATTCCAGGTCGCCGTCGCGGCAGCGGACGTTGCCCGCGTCGTAGGCCGGACCGGTCTGATGCCATGCGAGGTTCGCCAGCGAGCGGCGGAGATCGTCCGGGCCGGCCGACGCACCGGGTCGGCCCTGATTGCGGATCACACCCTCGTCGCAGCAGAAGCCGAGGATCACGGTGCCCGGTTCGCAGCCCGGCGACAGGAACTGCACGTGCTGGTGCCAGCGCCCGGCATCGGGGCCTTCGGTGGGCACGTCGTTGCGCCCGGACCAAACGCTCATGTCAGATTCGGGCATGGCACTCCTCGCCGCGGACGACACGCCGGCTCAGTTGGTTCACGCCCAGCGAGCAGACGATCTCGGCCGGGTGCTGCACGTCCCAGACGAGGAAGTCGGCCTGCTTGCCGACCTCGAGTGTGCCCAATCGGTCGGCCCGACCCAACGCCCGCGCCGCATTCCGGGTCGCCCCGGCCAGTGCCTCATCGGGCGATAATCCGAACAGGACGCAGGCGAGATTCATGGCCATCCGGATCGAGGCGAAAGGGGACGTCCCCGGGTTCAAGTCAGTCGCGACGGCGAGGGGCACGCCGGCCGCGCGGAGCGCTTCGACCGGGGGCCGCTGTGGCTCCCGCAAGAAATAGTAGGCGCCCGGCAGCAGAACAGCGGTGGTCCCGGCCTCCGCCATGGCCGCGATGCCGGCGTCGTCGAGATACTCGAGGTGATCGGCCGACCAACCGCCGTGCCGGGCGAGTGCGGCCGTCCCATGCTGGTTGGTCAGTTGCTCGCAATGACCCTTCACGGCCAGCCCGTGATGCCGGGCCACGGACCAGATCCGCTCGCACTGCGGCACCGAAAACGCGATCGACTCGCAGAACACGTCGACGGCGTCGGCCAACTTCTGGTGAGCGACCTCGGGGATGATCGAGTGAACGATGAGGTCGACGTAATCGTCGGCCCGGCCCGCGTACTCGGGCGGCACCGCGTGGGCGGCCAGCAGCGTGCCGGACACGCGGACACCCTCCGACTCGCCCAGCCGGCGGGCGACCCGGAGCATCTTGAGTTCGTCGGCCAGCGTCAGGCCGTAGCCGCTTTTGATCTCGACGGTGGTCACACCTTCGCGGATCAGCGCATGCAGGCGGGGCAGGGCGGCCTCGATCAGTTCGTCTTCGCTGAGGGCCCGCGTGGCACGCACCGAGTTGAGGATGCCGCCGCCGCGCCGGGCGATCTCCGTGTACGGCACGCCGGTGAGCCGCATCTCCCATTCGTTGGCGCGGTTGCCGCCGTACACGAGGTGCGTGTGGCAATCGACGAGCCCCGGAGTGATCCACCGGCCCTGCACGTCGACGACTTCGCCGTGGACGACTTCCGACATGGGCACGATGGCGGAGATCGTGTCGCCGGTGACGCCCATCGCATGTCCTTCGAGCAGGCCGTAGGCGCCGGTCGGCGTCATTGTCGCGAGTCGGCCGTTGATCCACCAGCGGGTCATAGTAGCTCGACTCCCGAATCGGCGACGGCGGCCAGCAGCTCCGGCCCGCGGACGAGCGCCATCATCGCCTTGAGATCGTCCTGGAACAGGTAGTCGGCCTCGCGGTGCGGCGTCCGCGACCGCACACAGGCGTGTGCTCCCTCGACACCGCGACCGGGCCGCAACGGCTTGCGATAATCGAGCGCCTGGGCCGCACACAACAACTCGATGGCCAAAACCGTCTCGACGTTCTCGAACACCTGCAGCAGCTTGACCGCCCCGACGCTGCCCATGCTGACGTGGTCTTCCTGGCCCAGACTCGTCGGGATGGAATCGACCGAAGCCGGGTGGCACAGGACCTTATTCTCCGAGACCAGGGCGGCCGCGGTGTACTGCGGAATCATAAAGCCGGAGTTCAGGCCGGTCTCGCGCATCAGCAGCTTGGGCAGCCCGTCGTGCCCTTCGAGCAGCAGATAAGTCCGGCGTTCCGAGATACTCGCCAGTTCGGCGAGGGCGATGGCCGCGAAGTCGAGGACGAGCGCGAGCGGCTGCCCGTGGAAGTTGCCGCAACTGATGACGTCGCCGGACTCGAAGACGAGCGGATTGTCTGTGACGCTGTTGATTTCCGTCTCCACGACGCCGGTGCAATAGCCGAGCGCGTCGCGGCTCGCGCCGTGGACTTGCGGCACGCAGCGGAGGCTGTACGGATCCTGCACTTTGCCGCAATTCCGGTGCGATTCAAGGATCTCGCTGTCGGCGAGCAACCGGCGGACGTTGCCGGCCACGAGGGCGTGACCCGGGTGGGGGCGGACGGACGCGACCCGCCCGTCGAACGGCCGAACACTCCCCTGGAGCGCTTCGAGCGACATGGCCGCCACGAGGTCGAACATGCGAACCAGCCGCGTGCACTTCTCGAGGATCGACGCGCCGCATGCCGCCATGAATTGCGTGCCGTTGATGAGAGCGAGCCCGTCTTTCGCGCCGAGCTGGATCGGCTCCAGCCCGTGGCGAGCGAGTCCGGCCATCGCCGGCTCTGCCGACTGTTCGTCGGCCGACCAGAACTCGCCGAACCCGATCAGGGGCAGGGCCAGGTGCGCGAGCGGCGCGAGGTCGCCGGACGCGCCGACGCTGCCCCGGCTGGGGATCACCGGCAGGAGGCCCCGGCGGTCGAACTCCAGCAGCCGGCCGAACGTGGTCGGAGAGATGCCCGAGTAGCCCTGGGCCAGCGCGTGAATCTTGAGCCGGAGCATGAGTCGCGACAGGCCCGCTGGCAGCGGCGCACCGACACCGACCGCGTGGCTGATCAGCAGGTTGCGCTGCAGGTCGCGGATCTGATCGTCGGGGATGCGTTTGCCGGCCAGCGCGCCGAAGCCGGTGTTGAGGCCGTAATGAGCCTGGCCGTCTTTCAGCGCCGCCTCGACGACGGCCCGGGAGCGTTCGACGCCGGCCGCGCCGCCCGCGAGGTCGGCCATACTTCGGTCGAGGTCGGCATAGAGCGACGCGATACTGAGTCGTGCTGACACGGGTGCTCCGCCGGTTCGCCGCGAGGGGGAAGGATGGCGATGTTATACGGCCCGGCGGCCGACTCTCGGAGGGGCAGGCGTGGGACAAAAAAGGGCCCCGCACTTCCGTGCGGGGCCCGAGTGATTATCGGTTGTCAGACCCGACGTTCACTACGGCACGATGCCGGTGGTGGTGCCATCGAGGTTGAGCATGAACCGGTAACGCCGGACGAACGCGGCGTAGTCGGTGCCGGTGATGAGGTCCACCGTGTCGAAGTTGAAGTAGCCGCGGTAGGCCGTGGCGCCCGGGATGGTACCCAGGGCGGCCTGCATGGCCGTGAGATCCTGGTTGTTGACTCGGCGGTCGCCGTTGTAGTCGCCGAAGAAGCGGTGGAACGACCGCGTGGTCGGGTTGGTCAGCGGGGCACCACCCGGGCCACCACCCTGGATCAGGCTGCCGACGAGGCCGAGGTCGTAGTTGCCGTCGGTCAGGCTACCGTTCGGCTCGACCTGGAACTGGCCGGGCAGGTTGCTGAACGCGAAGTCGGTGGTGTAGGCCCCGGTGTTCTGGTTGTACGCCGCTGCGACGATGGTCAGTTGAACGAAACCGCTGTTGTTCGAGCTCGTCAGAGCCGGGCCGTTCTTCTTGTAGATCTGGACGCCGCCCGTGCCGGCCAGTGCGCCGCCGATCGGGATCGTCGAGGCGCCCGCTTTCATGTCGATGAAGACGTAGCCGTCGTAGGTCGTCCGCAGCCGGCGGATCGACGATGCCTGGAAGGTGCCCGTCGGGTCACCGGTGGTGAGCTGCGTGTAGTCCGGCGGGCCGCTGGCGTAGGTCAGCGTCGGGTTGACGGCGTAGTACCGCATGTCGGTCATCGTCGCCGGCGTGATCGAGTTGCCGTAGGTGATGAAGCCGAGATTCGACTGGTCGATGTCGTGGTAGAGCTGCTTCTCGATGAGGAACAGGCTCGGGCTGCCGTCAAAGGTGTTGTTCATGGCCGTCAGGTCGTAGATGCCGAACTGCGGGCCGACAAAGCTGTAGGTGCCGCCGGTGTTCAGGTTGCGGATCGCCTTCGGCACGTTGGGCTGCCAATCGTTGGCGCCGAGGTACGGGTAGCCGCTGAACACGTTGAGGCCGGCACTCGCGCCGAGCGGGCCGGTGCCGCCGGCGAGGCCGGTGAAGTGCGTGTAGTATCCGGTCGGGTTCTGACCGGCATCGACGATCGCACCGTTCTGGGCCACGAGGCCGCCCGCGACACCCGGAGCGCCCTTCGTGTTGAAGCTCAGGTTGTTGCCTTCGAGCAGGGCCGTCGCTCCGTCGACCAGCACGCCGATCTGGTTGTTCTGGATCGTGTTGCCGCGAACGGTAGTCGACGCCTTGCTGTTGATCACGAGGCCCGTCGTCGTGCCGGCGTTCGTGAGCTGGGCGAGGTTCTGCACGAAGGTGTTGGTCTTGCCCGCGTTGACCACGACGCCGCGGTCCGTGATCACGCCGGTCGTCAGACCGTCGAGGATCACGCCCGAGGTTTCGAGGAACACGTCGCCACCCTTGCCGGTGAGCGAGCCGCTGAGGTTCAGCGTGCCGCCCTGGATCGAGCTCTTGCCGGTGTAGGTGTTCGCACCGGCGAGCGTCACCGTCCCGGCCGTGGTCTTCACCAGACCCACCGAGCCGACGAGGTTGGCCGTCACCAGACCGTTGCGGACGTCGAAGTCCGTCAGGCTGGTCAGGTTGCTGCCGATGCCGATGATCTTGCCGTCGATCAGCTTCACCGATGTCACCGTGTCGCTGAACCCGTTCATGTCGAGGGTGGCCACCGCGCCCTGGACGACCAGCTTGCTGGCGTCGGCCAGGATGTTGTTGCCGCCCAGCTTGATGCCGCCGTCGACGATCTGGGTCGTGCCGGTGTAGGTGTTGGCCCCGCCCATCGTCATCGTGCCCGCGCCTTCCTTGATCAGGAAGCTGGCGTTGTTGCCCGAGATCACGCCGTTGAAGGTCGTGTTGGCGTTGTTGCCGCCCGTCTTCAGCGTCTGGCTGCCCAGCAGCACGTTGCCCAGACCCTGCAGGGCCCCGATCGTCTCGTCGTCGCCGTTCAGGTCGAGGACCGTGCCCGCCTGGACTTCCACCGTGCTCGAGTTCTCGAGTGCGTCGCCGGCCACCAGCGTGAAGGTGCTCGACCCGGTCAGGTTCGACAGCGTGATGAGCTGGCCGCCCGCCGCGATCGAGTTGACCAGCACGCCGTTGATCTCGCGGATCGTCACGGCGTCCTTCGCGTTGATCGTCAGGCTGTCGACGATCGTGTCGAGGTTCGCCTTGCCGGCCGAGGAGATCGTGAGCTGCTTGCCTTCGACGGCCGTGTAGTAGCCGTAGCTGAATCCGTTCGGCGTGGTGTCGAGGATGTCGCCCGTCGTCGTGGTCAGCGTGATGTCGTTACCCGCGACCACGCGGTTGGCCAGCGTCATCGCCGCCGACTTCATGATCACGTTGTTGCCCGCGAACACGCCGCCCGCACCGCCCGGGGCGATCGAAAGGTTGCCCGTCGCCGTGATGTTCACGTCCGTCGCGGCGTCGAGCTTCGCGCTGTAGCCGCCCGCCGACGACAGGTTGAAGTCGCCGGTCGCCGTCGCGAAGATCGCCCCGGTCGTCGCCGTCACGTAGGTGAAGGCGGCCACGGTGGTGTTGTTGCCGCTGACCAGGTTGACATTGTTGCCGGTCACGTCGCCGTATGACGGGTCGGCCGGGTTGCCCAGTTCCAGGTTCCGACCGGCCTGCAGCGTCACGTCGCCCGCGGCCGCGAGCACCGCCGTGATGTTGCCGCTGGTCTTCAGGTCGCCCGTCGCGCCGGTCGTCTTCAGGACGATGTCACCCTTCAGGCTCGAGACGCCTTCGCCGAACGTGCCGACACGCAGGTCGCCCGTGTTGGTGACGGCGATCTGGCCCGCGGTGGTCGCGTTGGTGTACTCGACGCCGTTGAGCGTCAGCTTGCAGCCCGGCGTCACGCCGCCGATCTGCAGGTCGGCCGTGTTGTTGTCCACGAAGATTCCGTTGAGCGCGACCTCGGCTTCAAGCTGACCGACTTCCGTCTCCAGGGCGTCGAGGTAACCGATGCCCTTGGCCGCCTTCATCGCCAGGGCCGGAGCCGTGATGTTGGTAGCCGGGCCGTTGCCGTCGTAGATCTTGCCGGTCTGCGAGTACAGCGTCACCGTGCCCTTGGTGCTGGTGATGCTGCCGACCTTGATGTCCGTCACCGCACACAGGTCGATGTTGCCGCCCGACTTGATGTCGCCGTCCAGGATCAGGTCGCCGCACATGTCGAGGTCGTTGAACCCGGCCGTCAGTTCGAGGTTGCCGAACGCGTCGACCAGCGAACCGGTCTGCAGCCACAGGTCGTCGCCGGCCCGCAGCGTGATGTCGCCGGCCGTGCTCTTCACGGTCACGCCGGTGTTCACGATCAGGTCGTCGGCACAGGTCGGCATGTCGCTGACTTCGCCGACCGTCAGGTTGATGTTGCCCGTCGCCGTCACGTTGTTGGCCACGACCAGCGAGGCCGCCACAGGCGGGTTGGAGACGAACACCGTGATGTTGCCGTTGGTCGCCGTGATGCCGGTCTCGGTCTCGCTGAACGCGGTGACCGTGCCGATGGTCGACGAGCCGGTCTGAGTCAGGTTGACGTCGCCCGCGCCGGTCACGGTGCCGGCCATCGTGTTCACCGCTGTTTCGAGCGTGACGCCCGTCCCGGCCGTGAAGCTGAGTGCGTTGGCGATCACGTCGTTGCCGGCCGCGGTGGCCGAGATGCTGCCCGAGGCCAGCAGCCGGGCCGTGCCGGTCGTGAAGACCGTGTCGGCCAGCGTCAGGTTGCCGCCCGAGGCGTTCAGCCGGACGTCGGCCGTCGAGATGATGCCGACCGCCAGGCCGACGGTGCCGACCGTGAGGTTGTTGGCATCGACGAAGTTGAAGTCGCCCGTCACGTTGCCGGCCACGAACGACACGTCGTTGGTGGCCAGCGTCAGCGTGAACGGCCCGCTGCCGAACACGGCGAAGTTGGTCGCGACGATCGCCTGCGTCTGGTTCATCAGGCCGCCCGACGTCACCGTGAAGGTGTTGGCCCCGATGTTGACGCCGTTGACCGATCCCACGGTGCCGACGGAGAACCCGTCGACATCGACGACCGTCACGTTGCCGGACGCGTCGCTGGCGAGCACGTTCCAGTCGTTGCTGGCCACGTCGAGGACGAACGGCCCGGCCCCGCGGAGCAGCAGGTTGTTGACATTGGTCGCGTCGGTGTCGGTCACCGGCCCGCCCGAGGTGATCG
>JAIBBI010000031.1 GCA_019694755.1 Gemmataceae bacterium | reverse complement strand
CGAGAAGTTCACCGAACTCGAAGCGATCGTCAAGCACGCCCAGGAACTCGATGTCCGCCCGGCGATCGGCGTGCGGGTCAAGCTGGCCGCGCGTGGTGCGGGCCGCTGGCGGTCGAGTGCGGGCTTCCGCGCCAAGTTCGGCCTCACGCTCACCGAAGTGCTCGAGGTGTTCGAGTACCTGAAGGCTCGCGACATGCAGGACTGCCTGCAACTCGTGCACTTCCACATCGGCAGCCAGATCACGAACATCCGCAAGTTCAAGGACGCGCTGACGGAAGCCGCCCGCATCTACACGGAGCTGCACCGGCTCGGCGCGGGAGTGCAGTTCCTCGACGTGGGCGGCGGCCTCGGCGTCGATTACGACGGCAGCCAGACCGATTTCGAGTCGTCGATCAACTACACCCTCCAGGAATACGCCAACGACGTGGTCTTCCGCGTGAAAAGCGTGTGCGATGAGGCGGGCGTGCCGCACCCGACCATCATCAGCGAGTCGGGCCGGGCCGTGGTCGCCTACCACAGCGTGCTGGTCTTCGACGTCGTCGGCACGTCGAGCATCGAAAAAGGCAACGGCAGCATCGACGAACTTCCGGACGAGGCCGCCCAGCCGCTGATCGACCTGCACGGCATCCACCGCGAGATCAACAAGAAGAACTTCCTCGAGGGCTACCACGACGCCGTGCAGCACGTGGAAGAATCGTTGAACCTGTTTACGCTCGGGTATCTCCCGGTGGAGCAGCGGGCGATGGCCGAGCGGCTGTTCTGGTCGATCTGCGGCAAGGTCCAGCGGCTGGTCGCCGACCTCGATTACGTGCCCGAAGAGCTGCAGAACCTCGACACGATTCTATCGGACACCTACTTCTGCAATTTCTCGGTCTTCCAATCGATGCCCGACTCGTGGGCGATCAAGCAGTTGTTCCCGATCCTGCCGATCCACCGGCTCAACGAGTCGCCCGCGCGACGGGCGGTGCTCGGCGACATCACGTGCGACTCCGACGGCAAGGTCGATCAGTTCTGCGACCTCCGCGACGTGAAGTCGACCCTCGCGCTGCACGAGTACACTGGTGAGCCGTATTATCTCGGCGCGTTCCTGCTCGGGGCGTATCAGGAGATCCTGGGCGACCTGCACAACCTGTTCGGCGACACCAACGCAGTCCACGTGAGCGTCGACGAAGACGGCATCGTCAGCCTCGACGACGTGATCAAGGGCGACACGGTTCGGGAAGTCCTGCATTACGTGCAGTACAGCGCGGACAAGCTGGCCACCACGTTCCGCAAGGACGTGGAGCGGGCCGTGCGGGCCGGCCGGCTGAGCGTCACCGAATCCCGCCAACTCCTCCGCTTCTACGAGAACGGCCTCGAAGGGTACACGTACCTCGAGGAGTGAAAGCCCACCGGTTGCAACCGGTGGGCTTTTCACACGTGCGAGTCGAACACACGCACCTTTTTCCAGTTCGGCTTGCTGGCGGCGATGAACTGCTGATGCCGCGGCGCGGTCTGGTAGGCGTCGTGGTCGGCCCGGGTGCGGAATACGAGGTGCAGCGCGACGTCCCAGTCGCGGTCGTTCACGGGGCGGTCGAACTCCCGGGCGCACGGCCCGGCCGCGAAGAACTCGACGCCGGGATGCCCGGTCAGGTATTCCCGGCACGCGGCGACCAGTTCGCGGACCTTGTCCTCGCTGTTGTCGGTCAGCTCGAAGTAAACCATGTGCGCGATCATCGGCTTCCCCTTTCGCGGGGAACGATACGGACGTTTGCCCGGCCGGCAATGACAATAGCGGCATGGTCGATCTGTCCGTATCGCTGGGCCGGCTCCGGCTGCCGAACCCGATCCTCGTCGCGTCGGGGACGTTCGGCTACGCACGGGAGATGGCCGGGCTCGTCGACTTCGCCCGGCTCGGTGGCATCATCCCCAAGACTGTGACGCAGAAGCCGCGGATCGGCAACCCGCCCCCGCGGACGCACGAGACGGCTGCCGGGATGTTGAACGCGATCGGCCTCGACAACGACGGCCTGGAGCACTTCTGCACGCATCACCTCCCCTACCTGCGGACGCTGCCCGCGCCGATCATTGCCAACATTGCCGGGTCCGATGCCGACGAATTCGTGGCGATGGCGGCCCGTGTGGGACGTGAGTCGGGCCTCGCCGCCGTGGAGTTGAATCTTTCGTGTCCCAACGTTGCCCACGGCACGGACTACGCGACCGACCCGGCCGTCACGACCCGGATTGTCCGCGGCTGCCGGGACGCCTGCCCGTACCCGATCATCGCCAAGCTGACGCCGAACGTGACGGACATCCGGGTCATCGCCCGGGCGGCGGCCGACGGCGGGGCTGACGCCGTGAGTTGCGTGAATACCTTCGTCGGCATGGCGATCGACTGGAAGCGACGGAAGCCGATCCTGGGCAACATTACCGGTGGCCTCAGCGGCCCGGCCATCAAGCCGCTCGCATTGCGGGCCGTCTGGCAGGTGGCGGGGTTGGGCGCGGTGCCGGTCGTCGGGGTGGGCGGCATCGCGACGGTGGACGACGTGATGGAGTTTATCGTGGCCGGCGCAACGGCCGTGCAACTCGGCACCGTCAATTTCTACGATCCGACCGCCGCGACACGGATTGTCGGCGAGTTGGAGTCCGCGGCTGGGCATTTGGGAGTCAGCCGGATTGCCGACGTCATTGGCTCGGCTCGGGTTCAGCCAGGCTGAAGCAGTCGCGTGGCCGGGCCACGAAGTACTGTGTCTCCCCGCCTCGGAAGTAGCGATCGCGTGTCGAGTCGCCGGTGCCGTCCTTCCACGTGAAGGCGTCGGCGGCGGTGCTTTTCAGCGCGAGCGTGTCCCGCGTGACCACCACCTTCCACACCTGTGTCTGAAGCGCGGGCAGCGCGAGATGTTCCCCGTCCGCGTCGTCTTCGGCGAACCACTGACCCAGTTTCTGGATTGAGGGCTCCTCGCGCGAGAGGTCGCGGAGTTGCTTCATTTCCGTCCCCTCAGACAAACGAACAACCTCAACCGGATCGGTAAATCGGATCGCCTGCACGAGCGTGCAGAGCCGAATGGCTTGGCCGGCGGCATTGCGGGCGAGGAAAGGCCCGGCATTCCTGCCGTCCGGGGAGCCGAGCGGCCTCATCCCGAGCGTCATACGCGGAATCGTCGGGGCAGCCTCGCTGATGATCTTGCGTACGAAGGCGAAGCCCAACTCGCGCTGATAGAAGTCGAGGGCGATCCCGAGTCGCTGAACCTCGGCGGGGCAGGACTTCTGCCACTGGAAGGTGGACATGAAAGTCGTCGCGCTGAAGCGGCGGCGGGGCGTACTCAGGAGCTGTCCGCTCATGGCGACGGGCATCCTTCGGGGGAACTGAGGAAATCATACCAATCGCGTCCGGCAGAACCGTCACAGTTTGCCAAGAGTGCGCCGTGGTACGAAACCGGCGGCTCGGAATCCGTCCAGAAAAACTCAAGGCCGGGTCGGCGTGAATGCTTGCGCCACCAGCGCGGTCGAACGCGTGAGTCAGGGCCCGCACAACCGGACAGACCGGACTCCTCGGCGAGTTCGGCGCGACCCGGCAGGAAAATGGCCGGCAGGGGGGTACGAGCGGCGAGTCGGGTGATAAGCCGGGTAAGCTTCGGCCGATCTAAGGCGACGGACGGGCGGCTATGTGATGCCCTGACCCCTGGGGAAACGGTCTGCGGACCGAGGGGAGCATGCCGGAATAGTTCGGCGCGGGTGCCCGTCTCGACACCCGGGAGTTGACTCTCGATCGACCCGCCCCGCCCGTGACGGGCTAACGGCGAGTTCCTTTTGTCCGCTTGAAGGAGGCAATGCTCATGAGGATGCGCTTGGGGGCGCTCTTGGTCGCTGCGGCCGTCGGCCTGGTCTGGGCCACCGGCACCGCTTCGGCGACCAATCTCGGCGCCACCCAGTACGGTTGTAGCCCGACGCCGGGCTCCGACTCTCAGACGAACTTCGCGGCCTCGTCCGCGGGTAGCAGCACGAGCTACCGGGTCGTCTGGGACAACGTACTGGAAAAACGGTTCCACACGACCTATCAGACCGTGCAGGAAACGCAGATGCGGACGGTGAATCGCACCGAATACCGCACCGAACAACGCACCGGGTACCGCAACCAAAGCGAGACGGCCTACCGGACCGTCCAGAAGACCGTCTGCAAGCCGGTCTGCCACACCGAAATGCGGGAATGCCGCTACAGCACCTACCGCAAGGTGTACGAGACGACTTGCAAAGAAGTGACCAGCACCGTCTGCAAGCCGGTCTGCGAGCAGCACGTGAAGACCGTCTGCTACACCGTCTGCAAGCCGGTGTGCGAGACGACTTACAAGACCTGCTGCCACACGGTGTGCAAGCCGGTGTACGAAACGCACTGCAAGAAGGCCTGCCACCAGGTCTGCAAGACGATCTGCGAACAGCACGTCCGTGAGTGCTGCAAGACCGTCTGCAAGCCGGTCTGCGAGACCACGATGCAAACCCGTTGCCGCGTCGTCTGCAAGCCGGTCTGCGAGACCGTCATGAAGGACGTGTGCTGCACCGAATGGCAGTGCGTGACCGAAACCTGCAACAAGACCGTCTGCAAGACGGTGTGCGAACCCTGCACCACGATGAAGTGCGTCACCCGGTGCATCCCCGAAACCGTCTGCGAGACCTACACGGTCCCCGGCCGGTCGTCGTGGAAGCTCTGCCGCGAGTACACCTCGTGCTTCGACCCCTGCACCTGCCAGACGGTGAGCCGGCCGACCGGTCTGCCCCGCCTGACCCGCGTCCAGGGCTGCGACGAGACCCGTACCCGTCAGGTGACCCGCAACCGCACCGTGACCGAGAACGTCCCGGTGACGACCTATGTCCGCAAGACCGTGCAGGAAGTTGTCCCCGTGACCGTGACGAAGCGCGTCCCGGTGACGACGAAGAAGCAGGTCGCCGTCCAGGTGACCCGCATGCACCGCGAAACCGTCACCGAGCAGGTGCCGGTGACGACCCGCCGGATGGTCAGCGAAGTGGTCCGCACTCAGGTCCCCTACACGGTGACCCGGGTCGCCCGCGGCGCCTACGCTGACGGCAGCCACAACGCGGCCCACGGCGGCAACGCCGGTGGCAACGCGGCCGGCAACGCTGGTGCGGCCAACAACGGCGGCGTGTACTACGGCGAAGACGGCCCCGGCCGGGTGTTCGTCGAAGGCGCCTCGGTCGTCCGCGACGTGCCGGTGACCACCGTCCGCTACGTGAACGAAACCGTCTCCCGCCAGGTGCCCGTCACGACTCGCCGCATGGTGAGCGAGCAGGTCACCAAGCAGGTCCCCTACACCGTCGTCAAGATGGTGCCGACCACCGTGACGAAGACCGTCCCGGTGACGACCTGCCGGCTGGTGAAGGAAGATCACGTGAAGATGGTGCCGCACACCGTCCGCACGATGCAGCAGCAGGTGGTCGAGTGCCAGGTCCCCTACACGGTCTGCAAGCAGGTCCCCTACACGTACTGCGTGAAGGTGCCCTTCTGCGTCACCGAGCAGGTCCCGGTCACCGTCTGCAAGCGGGTCCCGGTCTGCAAGGAAGTCGAAGTCTGCGTCCGCAAGCCGCGCTGCGTGCCTTGCGACCCGGCTCCGGTTTGCTGCAAGCCGGCCTGCACCCCGGCCTGCAACAACAACTGCAACACCTGCGGTGACGACTGCGGCCGTCGCTGCTTCAACCTCGGCTTTGGTGGCCTGTTCAACCGCGGCTGCAACGACTCGTGCAACACCTGCAACGATTCGTGCCGCCCGAGCTTCGGCGACCGTCTCCACGGTCTCCTGAGCCGCCGGTTCGCCTGCAACAGCGACTGCTGCAACACCTGCACCAGCGGCTGCGGCACGACCGGTGGTTGCGCCCCGGCGGCGGCTCCGGCCGCGGCCCCGGCGGCGGCTCCTGCCGCGATGCCCGCCAAGTAAACCGTGACCCCATCGTCGGCAACGACGAGAACGCCCGCGGGTGACCCCCGCGGGCGTTTTTCATTTCTCACCGCCGCCAATCCCCCTTCCGTTACAATAATGGCGAGATGAACCGTTTCGCTGCACCGCGATTCGTGCTCGCCGTCTTGGTCACGCTGCTCGCGATGCCCTACACATGGGCCCGCGTCTACGTCGGCCCCATGATCCTCGGCGAGCTCGAGAAGACCTGGATCGCCGCCCTCCTCGTGGCGCTCCTGGCCGTTTTTCTTCTGACGTGGAATCTCGGATCGGCACTCACCGGCCGACGCTGGCCCCGCTGCGCCCTCGTCACCGCCGGGGTCGGCTGGGTTGCCGGGCTCGCGGGGCTGATCGTCTTCATGACCCGGCCGTCGCCGTCAACGCCGGCCTTCGCCGCCCTGTTCGTGCCCGCGACGCTCTGGGTCCCGTTCGCCGGGTGGATGGGCTACGCCGGGATTCCGTCACGCTGGCGCTGGACGCTTCTCGGCTTCCTGATGGTGATGACCGTGCCATTCCAGTCGCTGGTCCGCGTTGAAGGCCTGGCGGGCGATACGCTCATCGACTTCGCCTGGCGGACCTCGCCCCGGCTCAGCGATTCGATCGCCAAACCGACCAACACCGATCCGACACCGGTGAGCATCGGCCCGGTCGGCCCCGACGACTCGCCGCAATACTTCGGGCCGGGCCGCGACGGCGTCTGGCCGAACCTGAAGCTCATCGACTGGAACGAAGCAACGCCGGTGGAGCTATGGCGCAAGCCGGTCGGGCCTGCGTGGTCCGGCATTGCCGTCGTCGGCGGGTACTGTTTCACGCAGGAGCAGCGCGGCAGCGACGAGTGCGTCTGTTGCTATCGATTGGCCGACGGCGCTCCGGTCTGGACCGCCACCAACGCGGCAAGGTTCGAGTCGGCGATGGGCGGCGACGGCCCGCGGGCGACCCCGGCCATCGCCGGTGGCCGGGTGTATGCAATGGGCGCGACCGGTCGCCTCTCGTGCCTCGATGCCGCGACCGGAAAGCAGGTCTGGTCGGCTGACGTACTCACCGAGTTCGGCGGCCCGAATCTGATGCACGGCGTTTGCGCCTCGCCGCTAATCGAAGGCGACCGCGTCATCGTCTGCCCGCCGGCGAGTGCGGGTCCGACCCTTGTCGCATATCACCGCGAGACCGGCGCGAAACTCTGGGCCGGCGGCGAGTTCCGGTCCAGCTACGCATCGCCCACGGTGTGGGAGATCCTCGGTGCCCGCCACATTGTCATCCACAACGAGAAAGGGCTCTCGGGGCACGATCCGGCCGACGGACGCGTGCTGTGGTTCTTCCCGTGGACCAATTTTGAATCGATCAACTGCTCGCAGCCGATCCTCGACGCGGCCGGCACCGGGACCGCTCTGGTCACGACCGGCTACGGCGGCGGGGCCGCGCTGGTCCGCGTCAAGCGCGGCGGGCCTGATGGCTGGATCGCCGAGGAGGCCTGGCGCAGCACCCGACATGTGCTCAAAACGAAGTTCACGTCGGCCGTGTTGTTCGAGGGCCATGCCTACGGTCTCGACGACGGCATTCTCGCGTGCCTGGAGACGGCCACGGGCCGGCTGCGCTGGAAGGACGGCCGTTATCAACACGGGCAGGTGATCCGGGCCGGCGACCGGCTGATCGTGCAGGCCGAGTCGGGCGACCTCGTGATGGTCGCTCCGACGACGACGGCGCTCAAGGAAGTGGGGCGGATATCCGCGCTGCCGGGCAAGACTTGGAACATCCCGGTCATCTCGGGAAACCGGCTGCTCGTTCGCAACGATCGCGAGATGATCTGTTTCGAGTTGCCGGCCCGGTAATCAGCTTTTCACATGTTCCTCATCGACTCCCCCGGATAATCTAAGGGAGTTGCAATATTCCCTTTCCGGGTTGGGGGCTCGCAGTCATGTGGGTACGTCGATTGGCCGTAATGGCCGCAGTTCTGGCCGTCGGCATTGCGACGGCTGACACCAAGCGCGAAACGTCGCACGCGCGGATGCAGTCGGACCTTCAATTCCTCACGTCCGATGATTGCGAAGGTCGCGGCCCCGGAACAAAGGGTATCGACAAGGCGGCCGACCACATCGCCCAGGCGTTCCGCGATGCGGGGCTCAAGCCGGCGATGAAGGACGATTCGTACTTCCAGCCGTTTTCACTCCGCGGCCCGGCTACGCCCGCCAAAGTCGCGCTTGATGTTGAGGGGCCGGGCGGGCTCAAGATTCATTTCGGCGAGAAGGACGCCGTCGCACTCGGCCTGTCCGGCAACGGGCACGTGAAGGGCGAGATGGTGTTCATCGGATATTCCGCGGTCGCCGAAAAGGTGCCGTACGACGACTTCGCCGGCATCGATATCGAAGGCAAGATCGTGGTCATGCTCCGCCGATGCCCGCGCTACTCAGGCGACAAGAAATTTGGCGACGACGACACGGCCCGCAACGCCTCGGCCCTCAACACCAAGCTGGCCAACGCCGAGAAGCGCAAGGCCGCGGCCGTGCTGATGATCAACGACCGCTCTCAGATCAAGGAATCGGGTGACGTGCTCTCCGCATTTGGCACGTTCAGCTTTGGAACACCCGCGAAGATTCCCGCGATGCACATCCGGCGGGACCTCGGCGACGCGATCGTCAGCCGGGGGCTCGGCAAGACGCTCGAGGAATTGGAAACCGAGATCGACCGCGACCTGAAGCCGCAGAGCGCGGTATTGAAAGACTGCACGGCCGACGTCGACGTCACGATCGACCGCGACCGCAAGATTGCCGTGAAGAACGTCATCGGCGTGCTCGAAGGCTCGGGTCCGCTCGCGAACGAGACGATTATCGTCGGTGCGCATTACGATCACCTCGGCTACGGCGGCCGGGGCAGCCTCGACCGCAATGCCAAGTCGTCCATCCACTACGGGGCCGACGACAACGCTTCGGGCACGACGACGATGATCGAGCTCGCACGCCGGTTTGCCGCGATGAAGGATCGGGCCGGCCGGCGACTTGTGTTCATGGCGTTCAGCGGCGAGGAGCTCGGCCTTCTGGGTTCCGCTCATTACTGCAAGGAACCGGTCTTCCCGCTCGAAAACACCGCGGCCATGGTGAATCTGGACATGGTCGGCCGGCTCGTCCCCGATGCGGAAACGAAGCAGGAAAAGATCGAGATCGGTGGTACCGGCACGGCCAAGACGTTCGACGCGCTCGTCGACAAACACAACGCCAAACCGAATTTCAAGATCAAGAAGTCGCCCAGCGGCATGGGCCCCAGCGACCACCAATCGTTCTACCTGAAGAATCTGCCGGTGCTGTTCCTGTTCACGGGCTTGCATCAGGACTACCACAAGCCGACCGACACCTGGGACAAGATCAACATCGACGGCATGATCAAGATCGCCGACATGGCCGAGGGGATCGTCGCCGAGTTGGTTGAGGCCCCGCGGCCGGAGTTCACCAAGACTGCCGGGCCGGCAATGCGGCCGACGCGCCAGACCCCCGGCGCTAAGGTTCGGCTCGGCGTGATGCCTGATTACAACGACGAAGGGGAAGGCATGCTGCTGCAGGGCGTCGTCGACGGCGGCCTCGCTCAGAAAGCCGGCATGAAGGAAGCCGACCGCGTCATCGAAATCGCCGGCCAGCCGGTGAAGAACGTCGCCGGCTACATGACGGCGATGGAAAAGGTCGAGCCGGGCAAGGAGTTCGAGATCGTCATCCTTCGCAATAAGGAAAAGATGACCTTCAAGATCAAGCCGTAACGGTGAAGGATCGAAAACACGAGAACCCCGGGACTCGGTTTAGCGCCGGGGCCCGGGGTTCTTAATTGCGCCGATCCCGCCTCACGCCGGCTGGTTGCCGGCTGATTGCAGGATCTTTTTCATGTTCTTCTTGTAGGCTTCGACGCCGGGCTGCCCGTAGGGGTTCACGCCCATCAGCCGGCCTTCGACCACGGTGGCGAGCATGAGCATTTGCAGCAACTGGCCCAGCGTGTGCTCGCTGAGTTGCGGCAGTACGAGGTCCGCGGTCGGTCGCGCGGCTTCGCTGTAAGCCTGATTGGTGCCTTGCACGGCGGCCCGCAGCAGATCCGGCATGGTCCGCCGGGAGAACTGGTTCAGATCGTCCTCGTTGTGGTCGGCCATCCCGATCTGCTGAGGAGCGGTCTTCACGTTCTTTACGATCAGGTTGTTGATCACCTTGTCGCGCTGGCCTTCCTGGAACTGCTGGCCGCGCGAGTGCAGGTCGCGGGTCATCACGGCCGTCACCGGCGTCGGCCCCCGGCCGATCTTGCCCAGGCTTTCCGCGAGCAATTGGTCGTACCAGAGGCCCACCGATTCGAGCTTCTTCGACCACACGGCCATCACGCGGATGTCCTTACCGTACTCTTCGGCCAGCAGGTGATTCACTGCCGCGTACTGGAGTACCGGGTTCTTCTCGAACGGCTCTTCAAAGAACCGCTTGGTCATCGCGGCCGCCCCGAGCAGCAAGGCGCGGACGTCAAGTCCCATCACGGCCGCGGGCAGCAGGCCCACCGGGGTAAACACGCTGTACCGCCCGCCGACGTTGTCCGGGATCGGCAGGATGTCGTTCGGGTCGATCCCTTCGGCCACGCACAAGTCGCGGAGCTTGCTGGGGTTGCCCGTGACCGGGATGCATAGTTGTTTGAAGCGGTCGCCTGGCCCGTAGAGCCGGCGCATCTCGTTGCGGAAGAGCCGATAGGCGACGGCCGTCTCGATCGTACCGCCGGACTTCGAGACCACGATCAGGCCCCAGCGTTCCTCCGGAAGTTCCGGATCGACGCACGAAGTCTCCAGCAACTCGAGCAGGTGCGAGACGGCATCGTTGTCGACGTTGTTGCCTTCGAAGTACATCCGCGGCGAACCGAGTCGGGCGGCCGGGGGGAGTTCGTTGTGGTACGTGTGACACAGCGCGTCGAAAAGCGCACGGGCACCGAGGTACGAGCCGCCGATGCCGAGCACGACGACGCGGTCGGTCTGGGCGCGGAGCCGGCCGGCGAGGTCGATCACCCGCCCGACTTCGCTCTTTTCCTTCTGCCGCCGGAACTGATCGAGCAACTTCTGAGGCATGTCGATGAATCCGGCATCGAGCGGGCGCAGCTCGGCCGGCGGGTTCGACATCTCGCGCTCCGCGGCGATCTGCCCGCGCACCTGATTCACGAGCGGCAGCATGCCCCGCAGTCGGGAGAGCGTGAGGAAGTTCTTGCCCTGCAACTCCGCCAGCGGCGTAAACGCGTCGGTGGCCGGGGCGGCAATCAACCCGCCAATGTGATAGTCGATGGCTTCGTCGGGTAATTCCATGTCCAGCTCGCCCAGTCGGGACTCTGCGCCTTGGAGTAGTGGAAGTGTAGGGCAGTCTGGGCCCTCAGGCGGAAATTTCCTGAGCGGAAACCCCGGCCCGCACTACCGATCCGGCGGATTAGGATGCCGGAAACCTTGCGGCACCCGCCGGCGCGGTATAATCGGCCCCCATGCCTGCTCGACGTGGCCATCAGGCCCAGGAAGCCGGCGATTACTGTACATAAATCCATGTCTACCCCTTCGACCCCGTCCGGCCCGACCGGCGGGGCTTCGGGCTCCACACCCCGACCACCCTCGACCTCGACCAGCCAACTGCTCCGCACGACCCAGGTGATCGTCGTCGGCAGCGTCATGCTGTCGTTCATCTCGTTCTGGAAGACGGCCGCCGTCGTCCTCTGCGACCTGGCGAGCACGGCGTACTACATCGGCGGCATCGCCGAGTCGGCCATCGGCAAGGCCGCGCCGTGGTTCATCCTCTCCGTCATGGTGTTCAGCTACACCGTCCGCAGCGTCTACATCGAAAGCTGCTCGATGTTCGTGCGTGGCGGCGTGTACCGCGTCGTCCGCGAAGCTATGGGCGGCTTCATGGGCAAGCTCGCCGTCAGCGCGCTGCTCTTCGACTACATCCTCACCGGACCCATCTCCAGCGTGACGGCCGGGCAGTACATCGTCAGCCTCGGATTCGAAATCCTCGAGCGCCTCCAAGTCCACGTCGACCCGGCGATGATCGAACACTTCAAGTCGTACGGGTCGATGGCGTTTGCCGTCCTCGTGACGCTCTACTTCTATCGCCAGAACGTCGTCGGCATTCACGAGTCGGCCGACAAGGCGTTCAAGATCATGATCGCCACATCGGTCATGGCCGTACTGATGATCGTCTGGTGCGGCATCACCTTCGCCCTGAATCCTGAGAAGGCGAGGCTCCCGGGGCTTGAAATTGATCTGAATCCGAAAGTGGTCATTGAAGACGTCGGCGGGCAGCCTGTGGTCAAAATGGACGCGCAAACCGGGAAGCCCGTGCCGCGGGTGAATCCGGTCACCGGGCAGCAGTTCGACCCGCTCGGCTTCCTTCCGCACATCCTCCCGCCCGACAGCGTGGCGTACCTCCGCCAGCACCAGAGTTGGTTCGGCTTCGCCGGCCTTTTCGCCATCCTGGTCGCCTTCGGGCACTCGATCCTTGCCATGTCCGGCGAGGAGACGCTGGCGCAGGTGTACCGTGAGGTCGAGTCGCCCAAGCTGCCGAACTTCCGCAAGGCCGCCCTCGTCGTGTTCGTGTACAGCCTTGCGCTCACGTCGCTGATCTCGTTCTTTGCCGTGATGCTGATCCCCGACGCGGCCCGCGTCGGCAAGTATTCCGACAACCTGATCGGCGGCCTCGCCATGAACGTGGCCGGGCCCGATATCGCCAAGCTGTTGCTCAACGGTTTCGTCGTGGTTGTCGGCAGCCTGATCCTCTCCGGGGCGGTAAATACGGCCATCATCGGCTCCAACGGCGTGCTCAACCGCGTGGCCGAGGACGGGGTCGTGCCCGTCTGGCTCCAGAAGCCGCACCCGAAGTACGGCACGTCGTACCGCATTCTCCGCGTCATCCTCGCGCTCAAGTTGTTCACGATTCTCGTCAGCCGGGGCGACGTACTCGTGCTGGGCGAGGCGTACGCGTTCGGCGTCGTGTGGAGTTTCGTGTTCATGTCGCTGGCGATGGTGATTCTGCGTTTCCGCCAGCCGAACCTGAACCGCGAGTACCGCGTGCCGCTGAATCTGAAGCTGGGCTCGGTCGAGATTCCGTTCGGGCTGATCTTCGTGTTCCTCGTCCTGTTCATGGCCGCGGTCGTCAACCTGTTCACGAAGGAAGTCGCCACGGTGGCCGGGCTGATCTTCACGTTCAGCTTCCTCGCCATTTTCACGCTGACGGAGCGGCTGCAAGGCAAGCCGCACACCGGGGGCAAGTCGCAGCACCTGGAACAGTTCAACGTCCAGTCGAGCGAGGAAGTGAATGCCGAGTCGCTGGGCCTGCGCAAGCCGTACACGAAGCTCGTGGCCATCCGCTCGCCATACAACCTGTTCATGCTCGAAAAGGCGCTGGCCGAGACCGACCCCGAAACGACGAGCGTCGTCGTGATGACCGCGAAGGTTCTGCCCACGGGCGACGTGTCGGTGTCCACGGACCTCGACCAGTACGACCAGGCGCTGATGACGGCCGTGGTCGACCGCGCCGAGAAGGCCGGCAAGCGGGTCAAGCCGCTCATCGTGCCGACCAACAACGCCATGCACGCCGTGCTGCGGCTGGCGCACGAACTCAAGGCGCAGGAAGTGATCCTCGGTGCTTCGAACAAGTACCCGGCCGACGTGCAGATGGAGACGATTCAGCTTTACTGGATGAACCTGCAATCGGGCGAATCGTCGCCGCTGACGGTCCGCCTGCTGAGCAAGGACCGCGACCTTTACCTCGACATCGACGGCGGCAACCGCATCCCGAAGATCAGCGAACGGCAGGCGAAGTCGGTCGCGGAGCTCCGGGCGGCCGGCGTGGGCTACGACCGCGTCCTGCTCGTCGACGACGGCTCGCGGGCCGGCAGCGACCTGTTTCACGGCGTGTTGACACTGCTCGACCCGCAGGTCGCACTGGCCGTGGCCCACATCCCCGCGTCCAGCGACGTGTCGACCGCGCTGCTGGAGAAGGACGTCGAGCGGGCCCGGGCCCTGGACCGCGAGGTGTCCGTGCAGGTGTGCCGGGCCGAGCAGGAGTTGATCGAGCTGGCCGCGGAGACGGGCATTGACGTGATCATCGCGCCGCGGGCCGTCGCGACGGAATCGCTGTTCAAGGACGCGCCCTGCACGGTGTTCATGGCCGTGCCGCCGGAGATCCCCGACGAGGTGGCGAAGGACTGACCGCTACGCCATCACGTCCTTGACCACATGGCCCTTCACGTCGGTCAGGCGCATGTCGCGCCCGGCATGACGGTAGGTGAGCTTTTCGTGGTCGAGGCCGAGCAGGTGCAGCACGGTGGCGTGCCAGTCGTGCACGTGCATCTTCCCGGCCACAGCCTCGTAGCCGTACTCGTCGGTCGCGCCGTAGTCGAGGCCGGGCTTCACGCCGCCGCCGGCCATCCACATCGTGTAGCCCTTGTTGTTGTGGTCCCGGCCGTCGGTGCCCTGCGAGTACGGCGTGCGCCCGAACTCGCCGCCGAAGATCACCAGAGTGTCTTTCAACAGGCCCCGCTCCTTCAGGTCCGCGAGCAGGGCGGCCACGGGCTTGTCGACCGACTGGCACATCTCGGCCAGGTCTTCGCGCAGGTTGCGGTGATGGTCCCAGCCGTCGCGGGTGAGCTCCACGAAGCGAACGCCGGCCTCGACCAGCCGCCGGGCCACGAGGCATTGCCGACCAAAGGTGTCGGTGCCGCCGCCACGTCGGCCGCCGCCACCACCTGGTCCCGGTCGGTCGTCGCCGGTGATGCCGTAGCGTTCGCGGGTCGCTTTCGATTCTTTCGAGAGGTCCAGCACCCGGGGCATGTCGGCCTGCATGCGGAAGGCCAGTTCGTACGACTCGATGAGCCCCTCGACGCCGGGCGATGCCGCCTCGTCGGCCGCGGCGCGGTTAAGCGACTGGAGGTAATCGAGCTGGGCCCGTTGCTGGGCGGTCGATTGCCGGTTGTTGGTCAGGTTGCTGACTTTGCCGTCGAAACCCCCGGCCCGGCCGAAGCCCGCGCTGCCGACCCGCGTGCCCTGATAAACCGCCGGGAGGAACGAGCTGGCGTAGTTGGCCGGCCCGCCATTCTGGACCGGCGGCGAGAGCGTGACGAAGCCCGGCAGGTTCGCATTCTCGGTACCCAGACCGTATAGCACCCACGAGCCCAGGCTGGGCCGGGGAAACTGAAACAGCCCGCAGTGCATCTGGAGGTAGGCCTGCGGGTGGTTCGGGATGTCGGTGTGCATGCCGTGCATCAGGCAGATATCGTCGGCTTGCTTGCCGAGTTCCGGGAACAGTTCGGAGATGTAGAGTCCGGAGTCGCCGCACTTGTTGAACTTCCACGGCGAGGCCATCAACTTGCCTCCGCCGAACCGGCTCTTGGAGAACGGCTTGCCGTCGTCGGCTTGGAGCTTCGGCTTGTAGTCGAAGGTGTCGACGTGCGAAGGTCCGCCGGCCATCGACAGGAAGATGACGTGTTTCGCTTTCGCGGGGAAATGCGTCGGCTTCGGGCCGAGCGGGTTGGTCGAGCCGCGGGCGTCGCGGGCGGCGGCCTCGTTGGCCAGCGCGGCAAAGGCGAGGTATCCGAATCCCGAGGCGGTGCCCCGGAGCAGATCGCGTCGTGTGAGCATCGCAGAGACTCCGTAAGCGGTTACTGGCGGAACAGGAATTCCACACTGCCGAACAGCGCCTGGCAGAACGCGGTCCAGGCGTCGCGCGGCTTCGCGTTCTTCGAATAGCTGGCGATGAACTCCGTGGCGGCTTTGAGTTCCTGATCTTTGGGCAGCCGGCCGTAGTAGAGCCGGTAGGCTTCCCGCACGCGGTCGGCATCGCTGCCGCCCATGCTGCGGAGCCGCTCGGCCGTCGCCTCGGCCTGCTGGATGACGAACGGACTATTCATCAGAAACAGGCTCTGGGCGGGCACTGTGGTGTTGCCCCGCTCGCCGGCCACGAGGCTCGGGTCGGCCGCGTCGAACAGCGCCATGGCTTCGGGCATGTTGTCGCGGATGGCGGGCAGGTACACGGAGCGGTGGTTGCTTTCGTACAGGCTGTTCCGCCGGCCCGCCTCGCGGAGCAGTTGCTGGGCGTAACCCTCCGACTGCCCGGCCACCGGCGACCCCTGGGCCGGGCTCGGGTCCAGCTTGCCGCTGACGGCCAGCATCGAGTCGCGGATCACTTCGGCATCGAGCCGGGTGGGTACGGTCCGCCAGAGCAGGATGTTGTCCGGGTCGATCTCATGGTTGCCCGCGTCGAACTTCGCCGACTGGCGGTAAGTTCGAGATGTCACAACATATTTGATGAGCTGCTTGGTGCTCCAGTCGTGACCCACGAGCCAGGTCGCCAGGTGGTCGAGCAATTCCGGGTGACTCGGGGTCTGTCCGCTGACGCCGAAGTTGTCTGGCGTGCCGACGATCCCCCGGCCGAGCAGGTGCTGCCAGACGCGGTTGGCGTACACCCGTGCCGTGAGTGGGTTTTTCGGCGAGGCGACCCAGTCGGCCAGTTCCTTCCGGCCGCTGCCCTGACGGATCGGCTCCATCGCCGGGGTGATGACCTGCAGCGAGCCGCGCGGAACGATGTCGCCCGGCTTCTCGGGTTCGCCGCGCACGTAAATTGCGCTGTCGCGAATCCGACCCTTCTCGCGGACGCTCATCGCCATGCGCTTCGGCGTGCCGTCGGCTTCGTACTGGGCCAGCTTCGACTCCGTGAGCTGGATCTGGATGCGGTTGCGGACGCCATTCGCGGCCAGGAATGATTCCTTCTCCCCGATCTTCTTCACCTGGTCTTCGAGTTCGCTCTTGAGCCGCTTGAGCTGACGTTCGAGCGACTCGCGCTCGTTCTGCGAAAGCGGAGCGGTCCCGGTCGGCACGGTGTTGGGAAGCGGCACCAGCGGCGACGCGTAGCGGGCCTGGATCGAATTGATCGTCCCGTAGCAGGTCTCGGTGCTGCGGAAGATCCCGACGAGGGCGTAATAGTCGCGGGTCGGGATCGGGTCGAACTTATGGTCGTGGCAGCGGGCACACGCGGCCGTGATGCCGAGGAACGCCTGTGAGAACACGTCGATCTGCTCGTCGGCCAGGTCGAGTTCGAATTGCAGCCGGTTCCGCTCGTTCAGCGACTTGGTCCCGAGCGCGAGGAAGCCCGCAGCAATCGCGTGCTCCGCCTTCTCGAGTTCGTTCTTGGCCGGGAGCAGGTCGCCCGCCAGTTGTTCGCGGATGAACTGGTCAAACGGCTTGTCGGCATTGAACGCCTGGATGACGTAGTCGCGAAATCGCCAGGCGTGGGGGTAGGTGAAGTTTACGCTCTTGCCAGTCGACTCGCCGTACCGGGCCACGTCGAGCCAGTGCCGGCCCCAGCGCTCCCCGAACTGCGGGCTCGCCAACAGGCGATCGACCAGCTTGGCGTATTTTTGCGGATCGGTGTCGGACGAGTAAGCGGTCAAATCCTCCGGCGTCGGCGGCAGACCCGTGATGTCGAGGAACACCCGACGGAGCAGCGTGCGCTCGTCGGCATCCGGCGCGGGCTTCACGCCCTTCGATTCCTGCGCGGCGCGGACGTACCTGTCGATGTCGTTCGAGGCCCAGTTCGCGTCCTTCACCGCGGGGGGCGTGCGGTCTTTCACCGGCTGAAACGACCAGTGCTGCCGGCCCTTCTCGATGTCGATCTCGGCCTTCGCCGCCGACTTGCCGTCGCCGGTCCGCGGGTCGGGCGCGCCCATCTTCACCCAGTATGCGAAGTCGGCGATGACGTCGTCCGAGAGGCGGTTCTTCGGCGGCATGCGGGTGTTGTCGTCGTTCGACCGCAACGCCTTGATGAGAAGCGATCTGTCCGGCTCGCCGGGGACGATGGCCGGCCCGGACTCCCCCCCGGCCCGCGTGGCCGATCGAGTATCCAGCTTGAGCCCGGCCTTGATCGACTTGGCCGTCTCGGAGTGGCACGAGTAGCACTGGTCGACGAGGATCGGGCGGATCTTCTTCTCGAAGAACGCCAGTTGCTCGGCGGTTGGTGCATCGTTGAAGGCGGCGTTGTTGGTCGCGGGTTCTTCTTTCGGCCGGCCCTTTTCGCCCTTCTCCATCCCGCCGCCGCGCTGCGCGGCAAACTTCTTGAACTCGTCGAGACTCAGGAAGCCGTCCTTATTCTCGTCGAAGCGGTCGAACAACTGCTTGATGATCGCTTCGCCCTTACCTTTGCCTTTCCCCTTGGCGGCCGCGCCGCGCTCGATGAACTTCTCGAACTCGTCCCGGCTCAGCTTGCCGTCGCCGTTGGCATCGGCCCGGCGGAACACGAACTCCGCGCCGGCCTTTTCCTTCGCCTTGTCTTCGCGCGGCGGCTGGGCGTCGACGGGCAAAGTGAATGCGAGGGCGAGTACCCCGCCGGCCAGGCCGAGGCGGGTGGATAGGTGGAGGAATGGTGTCATGATCGGCACTCGATTCGGTCGGCGGGCCGGGCGATCCGCGGACAGGTGATACTCGATCAACGCCGGGACGCGCGGAAGGTTACGGTTTCTCACGCGAAAATAAGAACTGCCCGCGCTCGCGAAGTTCCGCGAGGCTGATCGTGCCGTCTTTGTCGGCATCCAGCCGGTCGAACAGGGCCTTGGCGGCGGCCGGGTTGTCCTTCAATCGCGGGCTGCCGGCGATCTCGGCGTCGTACTCCTCCCGGGAGATTCGGCCGTCGCCGTTGGTATCGACTCGCTTGAAGAGCCGGACGGCCGGGTCGTCGTCGCCCGCGGTCTTCTCCGCCTCTTCACGCTCGTGGTAATACTCGACGTATCCGAGCAGCATCTCGTCGTACGTCTGCGGGCCCCATCGGACGGTCTTGTTCGGATCCGGGTTCGCGGGGTTGGCCGCGCTGTTGTCGAAGACGCCGGTGAACTTGATCGTAGTACCCTTCGGCAGCGGCACCGGCTCGGCATATCGGCAGGTGATCTGCCAGTTGAAGTCGTATTTCGGGATGTCGAGCAGCGTCTGCGTTTTTCCGTCGGGAGTCGTCGCCTCATACTTGCAGGCCGCCCCGCGCAGGTGCATGTGCGGCATGAATGCCATCACGCGCACGTCCGATGGCAGGCGAATCGATGCCGACTCCGCGTGAGCCGCGGCCCCGGCGGGAATGCGGATGCGGACGTTAGGAATCCCGGTGACGTGGACCTGATGCTTCGGCGGCGACTTCGCGAACTTCAGCGCGAGCCGGGTCTGGTCCTGCGTCGCGGTGCCGTTCGGCGTGTAATGGATCTGGAAGCGCAGGCTCGCACCCTTCGGCAGCTTTTTCGCGAAGCCCTCGGGATAGATCAGCGAACTGGTCCCCGGGACGTAACAGGCGAAGAATCCGGCCCGCTCGTCGTTCTCACCGGCAAACCGCCGTGCGCCCGGCGGTCCCACGAACACCAGCACATGATGCACGACCTCGCGGGCCGTCGGCTGGACTTCGAGCGCCTGCACCCACTTGTCCTCGTCGAACGACGTGGTCACCGTCTCCATCTGGTACGGCATCGTCCCGGTGGCTTTCACCGCGATCGGTTTGGGAATCTGCAGGACGACGTCAGGCGTCCCGATCACCCAGTCTTTCGGATATGTCCGCGGGCGCGGGGCGTCGGCCGGGTCGCCTTCGGGTTTGCCCCCGCCGATCCATGCCAGCAGGTCGGCCTTCTCTTCCGCGCTCAGGGTCGGCTCGTTGGCCCAGGTGGCGTGCGGCCCCTCGGGCGACTTGGCAAACCACGGCGGCATGGATCCCCTTTCGACCACCTTGCGGATCATGGCTGCGTGGCCGGATACTTCCGCATACGTGCCGAGCGCGAATGGCGCGACTCCGCCGTCGCGGTGGCAGGTCTGGCAATGGTTCTGGACGATGCGGGCGATCCGGCCGTGATAGGTGATACTCGATGGCGAAGTCGTTTCCCGCTCCGGCTCCAAAGCACAGCCCGGCGCGGCCGTCGCCGCGACCGCGACATCCCGGTCGGCCAGCAATGCCCCGAGGGCATCGGCCAGATACCGTCGGGTGGGCGCCTCTTTGGAGTAGCCCAGACCGTACTGGTCGTCGACCGCGCCGCGGTACAACACCGTGCGGGTCGGGTCGAGGACGTAAACTTCGGTGGTCGATGTGGCACGCAAGCCGGCGGCTAGTTTCTCATCCTTGTCGTGGACGTATCGGCCCTTCCATTGGTGTGTGGCGACGGCCTTCTTCATGTCCTCGACGCGGTCCGGCGGAACGCAGTTCACAAAAAGGAATGCAACTCCCCGGGAGGCGAACTCTTTCTCGAGACCCGCGAGTGTCGGCGCGTATTTCAGGCACAGCGGACAGGTGGTACTGGTCTGGGCAATGACGAGAAACTTGGAGCCGCGGAAGTCGCTAAGCCGGCCGGGCTTGCCCTCGATGTCGGTGAACGCCAGGTCGGCGACCTGTCGACCGACTCCCGCCTCGGCCGGCTTCAGGAGCGCGGGACCGACGCGGGTGTCGCCGGCGTGGGTCGCCCCGAGCGAGCAGGCGAGGGCGATGAGACTCAGAATTCGCGTACGCATGTGCTGGCGCTCCTCGCGTCAGTTTTTCAGCCAGAGTTTGGCACGGGGCCCGAAAAGGCGCTCGAGGATCTCGCGCCGCCGGCCCGGTTCATTCGACTTGGTGTAGACCTCGAACGGCGCGGTGAGGTGCCCTTCGAGTTCATACCGATTGTCGCTTTCGTTCCGGGTGTCGATCAGAGTGTAGGTCGTGGTCGTGTTCACGCCGCCGGGCAACTCGCGCTCCAGCACGGCCCGGCGGAGGACTTTACTTTCGCGGTCGATTTCGAGTTTCGCCCGGACGAGGGGCCGGACGAATGGCGCCGGCCGGCGTTTGGCGGTAATCACGTCGACGCCGGAGGTCGGCCCCTGATCCTCACGGGTGAGCGAGTAGTTGCGGAGCAGGTCGTCGAGGAACGGCTCGACCCGGAGCGAATGGAGGTCGCACCAGCCCGCGAGCCAGCGAGGCATCTCGTCGGCGGCGATGCGCACGCCCCGGCGGGGGCCGATCGCCATCCACACAGAGCCCGACTCGTCCTGCCCCGCGGCCCAGGCCGGACCGGGCAAAGCTCCCTCGACCCAGAACCGGTCGCCGCGAGTAAACACCCGCGCGATGCGCGGCGGCGGCCCGTCCTCGGCCGGCTCGCGGGTGGTCTCGATGATGTAGACGCGGTCGAGCGGCTGGTGATGGACGCCGCGTGCGTCGGCAACGATGGCCGCCGGGTCGGCCCGGGCAGGAGTCGAGGGCCAGAAGAACGCGGCGACCATCAGGGCGGCCGCCAGGAGTGCGAGGCCCGCCATTCGCCGGTCGGCTCGCCGGGCCGGGGGAGCCAGTTCCGGACCCCGAAGGCGGGCGAAGGCGGCGCGAGGGTCGATCGACTCGGACTCGCGGTCGAGATGCGAGCGGATCAGTGAGAGCAGTTCGTCACTCACGGCGGTGGTTCGTCAGGTGATTCTGAAGTGCGGCCCGTGCCCGGTGCAGCAGCACACCGGCATGCCCGGGAGTCACTTCCAGTGCGTCGGCCAACTCGTCGCGCGAGTAGCCGAGCGCGGCCAGTTCCAGGGCGGCCCGCTGGGCGAGCGGCAGCAGGCCGAGCGCTTGGCCGATGCGGTCGGCCATCTCCCGGCCGATGGCCGCATCGTCCGGCCGGGCCTCGCGGACATCTGCGATGCCGACAACGACGTCGCCCTCAATACTGACCGCAGGCCGGGCCCGCCGGTGCCGATCGATCGCCGCCCGCGTGAGCGAGCGGAACAGCAGGCGGGTGCCGTCGGCGGGGAGGTTGTACGTCGACCGCTTGGCGAGCAGCCGGCAATAGCAGTCGTGGACGAGGTCGTCGGCATCGCCGGGCCCGACCAGTGACCGCGCGTACGCAATGGCCCGGGGCAGTGTGGCGAGGATCCAAGCGTCTTCGGTCGAATCCACGGCCCGCCCCGGGATGGCACGCCCCCGCGGCGCGCCGTCTCCCACCAATCTAACGATTCAGCCGGCCCGGCGTTACAACGATTTCCGCGACCGGAGGTCGGTGAGCAGCATGGCGGCAAGCACGAGCGACAGGATAGCCCCGTACCAACGCACGGCCCCTTCGCCGAACACGACTGTCGAGTTGAACAACATGAACAGGAATACCGCCCGCACTCCGATCCGCCCGAGCACGGACATGGGCCGGCCCGATATCAGCCATAGCACCCATCCGGCCCAGAATACCGTGAACGCGTAGTTGACGTAGAGCCCTGCGCCGACGGACATGCCGGTCACGTCTTGCGTGCGCCGGGCGGTGTAGTCGTAAGCCACGGTGTGACTCCAGCCGTGCGCGAACTGAAACACAGCGACAACATGGGCAAGATAGAAAACGAGCGCGGCCGTATGAAGCCGTTTCGAACCGCGCCGTTCGGCAAGGACATAGAGCCCGAGCGCGACCCAGATCGTGACACGAATGGCGGCTTCCGCTGCGGACATCGACTTCTGGTTCCTCACAGCGACGGGGCGCCTCTGCTCTCATCAATTACGCGCTCGCAAACATCCAGTATTGCCTAGATTCTCCGGCTTGAAGGCGATGTGGCGTTCGCGCCCTACATCTTCGCAAAAATCGAGAGATTTCGTTGTGTAAGTATCGAGACCTGTCTTCATTTATTCCGAGAAATGATTTTAATCGCTGGAACGAACACTCCCGGTATTGCTGTTCCACTCGGAAGAATCCGCAAGACCGGACATCTACCTGATTGCGAGGATGAACATGTTGAAGGCCAAGCTGAAAGTCGAAGACCTCGAAAGCCGTGAACAACCGTCGAGTGTGGTTCCGGAGCCGCCGACCGGCACGATCACGATGATTGCCCCTCAGGACCCGGTCATCATTGAGCCGGAAATCAAGATCATCCTCCCCGGCGACAAGAAGTAATTGCAGCCCAGCGAAATCGGCCGTGGGCCTGATGTCGGCGAAGGATCGTCGCGTCACCCACGGCCGGCTTCCCATTTCACCCGGCCTACCCATTTCTCGCCGGCTTTCAGAATTCTCCAGCCTGCTTCAGGTTGTAGATTCGCGGCATCCGTCGCGCACGTATACGGTTCGACGCACACTGCCTGGCCGTGGGGTGGCGTAAACACGACCGCCTCACGGAACCCCTCGGTCGCGCGTGTCTCGATCCACACGTTATCGATCCGATCGAGCCGGCCCGTCAGTCGCAGGCCGTCGCGGGTGCTCCCGATCAATCCGGTGTAAACGTCGTCCAGCTTCAGCCCGCCGACGGGGCGGGGCTTACGGATGTCGTGGGTTGAATCGAGTTCGAGTGTCGTCCCCGTCGGCAGGCAGTCGACGAGTTCCCAGAGCCGGTCGGCCGGGACGGTGAGCCGATCTTCCGCGCCCGCGAGTTTCAGGTACGGGTGCAGTCCAAGCCCGAACGGGACCGGCGAATCGCCGGGGTTGCGAACGACAATGTCGGCCGCGAGGGCGCTGGCCGACAGGCTCCAGGTGACGTCTAACTCCAGGTTGCCAGGCCAAACGGGCAGTCGGTCGGGCGCGTCGGCGGCGATAGCGAATCGCATCGTCGCGCCGTCGTGTCGCCAGGGGCTGCGCGGCGTGAAACCGTGGATGGCGTGCTGATTGGTGCTGTCGTTGAGCGGGAGCTGATACGACATGCCGGCAAAGGCGTACTTCCCCGCCCGGATCCGGTTGGGAAACGGGAACAGGACGGGGATTCCGCCGCGGGTCGGGCGGCCTGCCAGTTCATCGAGTGGCGGGGAAAAGAGCAGATCGCCGAGCCCGGGTGCCGACCAGCGGACGCAATTGCCCCCGAGGCCCGGCCAGAGCTCGGCTTCCGCACCGCCCGCCGAGAGCACGACCACTTCGTGCGACGCGTCTCCCAGTCGGCGGGTTTCAGTGCGGATGTCCATGATTCAGATCACGGGAAGAGGCCGCGACGGTCTTTCTCGAGCGCGACCTTCTTGACACCGACCGACAGGGCGGCCACCCGCATCGGCAGCTTGCGGTCGACGGCCAGACCGCGGACCGTCGCGAACGACCGAAGCATCAGTTCACGGAGCTTCTGATTGACCAGTTCTTCGCTCCACATGAGCTGCTGGATGTCCTGCACCCATTCGAAGTAGCTCACGGTGACGCCGCCCGCGTTGCAGAGCACGTCCGGGATCACGAAGATGTCGGACCGCTCGATGATCTTGTCGGCGTCGGGCGTGGTGGGGCCATTAGCCCCTTCGGCGATCACCCGGCACTGGAGCTTCGGCGCGTTCTTCTCGTCGATGACCCGCTCGAGCGCGGCCGGGACGAGGACGGTACACTTCATCGTCAGCAGTTCGTTCGGGTCGCACGCTTCCGCACCGGGGAAGTTGGTGAGCATCGGGTGCGATTCGGGCGGGGCCTCGCTCATGTACTTGTTGAGCGCGGGGATGTCGAGGCCCTTGTCGTTGCGGATCGCCCCGTAGCGGTCGGACACGGCGATGACCTTGACGCCGCGGGAGTGCAGTTCGGCGGCGGCCACCGAGCCGACATTGCCGAAGCCCTGGACTACGGCCGTGGCCGATTCCGGCGCGATCTTGAGTTCCTTGAGCGCCTCGACGACGCAGTAGACGACTCCGCGGCCGGTGGCTTCGCGCCGGCCGACGCACCCGCCGAGTTCGACGGGCTTACCGGTCACGATCTCGGGGCACGCGTAGCCGACGCGGGCCGAGTAGGTGTCCATGATCCAGGCCATGGTCTGCTCGTCGGTGCCCATGTCGGGCGCCATCACGTCCTGCCGGGGGCCGATGATCACGCCGACTTCTTCGGTGTACCGGCGGGTGAGACGTTCGCGCTCGCCGCGGCTCAGCGTGGCGGGGTCGCAGGCGATGCCGCCCTTGCCGCCGCCGAACGGCAGGTTCATGATGCCGCACTTCCAGCTCATCCACATTGCGAGGGCCGCGACTTCGCCGAGGTCGACGTTGGGGTGGAAGCGCAGGCCGCCCTTGGCCGGGCCGCTGGTGAGGGAGTGTTGGACGCGGAAGCCGATGAAGTTTTCGGTATGCCCTTTGTCCATCCGGATCGGGCAGCTGACGATGAGGGCTCGCTTGGGCTTGCTGAGTCGTTCGAGGACGCCGGACTCGATCTCGAAATGCTCGGCGACAGTCTGAAGCTGCCGGAGGGCCATCTGGAATACGACGGAATGCTCGAACAGCGGATCGGGGCTGAGGTCCGGAACGCCCTTCGGCCCCACGCCACCGGATGCGGGGCCCTCACGCGCCGACACCGGCGCGCCTGCGGGAGAAACAGCCATCGACCACTCCTCGGATATCAGGACAGGAAGCGGCCCGCCTGCGGCCAAGCCACTCCGGAATTTATTCCGCCGGAGGGCGTTGTACCCGACCGGGACGTGCGAGTCCACCCGGCCGGGCCGCGGAGGGCGGTTCAGGCCACCAGGCGACGCATCACCAGAGCGCCGTTCTGGCCGCCGAACCCGAAACTGGTGCTCACGGCCGTACGCACCGGCACGTCGCGGGCCGTGTTCGGTACGTAATCCAGGTCGCAATCGGGGTCGCGCTCGAACAGGTTGATCGTCGGCGGCACCGTCCCCTGCGACAGCGACATGGAGAGTGCGACCGCCTCGACCGCCCCGGCCGCCCCGATCAGGTGGCCGATCATCGACTTGATGGACGACATCGGCAGCCGGCGGGCGTGTTCGCCGAACACCCGCTTCACCGCCACCGTCTCCATCTGGTCGTTGAGCCGGGTGCTGGTGCCGTGCGCGTTGACGTAGTTCACCTCGTCGCGGTTGATCCCGGCTTCCCGCAGCGCGGATTCGATCGCCCGGGCCGCCCCGCGGGCCTCGGGGTCCGGCTTGAGCAGTGAGTAGGCATCGAAGCTCGAGCCGAACCCGCAGACTTCCGCGTAGATCTGTGCCCCGCGGGCTTTGGCCCGTTCGTAATCTTCCAGCACGAGGACGCCCGCACCTTCACCCATCACGAACCCGTCGCGGGTGCGGTCGAACGGCCGGGATACCTCTTCGGGTCGACGACCCTCGGTCTTGCCCAGCGTGCCGAGCCGGGTGTAGGCCAGGAGAAGGAGCGGGTCGATCCGGCTGTCCGCACCGCCGGCGAACATCACGTCGGCGTCGCCACGGGCGATCAGGCGAAACGCCTCGCCAATCGCCTGGGTACCGGCCACGCACGCCGTGGTGATGGTGCTGTTCGGACCCTGAGCCCCGAGTGCGAGCGAGACGTGGGCCGCGACCATGTTCGGCAGGTATTTCAGCATCCACATCGGGTACAGCACGTCCGGCGCGTGCTTGCCGAGGCGGTCGATCTGCAGCTTGCCGTTCTCGTCGGCCGACTCGACCAGTGCGGGAGTCAGCTCACCCATGTCGACGGGAACGACGCCGGTGCCCATTACGACGCCGATCCGCTCGGGGTCGTGCGTGGCCAGGTCGAGCCCGGCGTCTTTCGCGGCCAGCGCGGCCGCCCCGACGGCGAACCGCGTCGGCCGGCTCATGACCTTGATCGACTTGCGATGCTCGGCGGGGACGAAGGGTGTGACGTCGAAGTCCTTGACTTCGCCCGCCACGCGCACGGGGTAGTTGGTCGAATCGAACGACTTGATCTCACCGACGCCGGACCGCCCCTCCCGGCAGGCGTCCCAGAACGCGTCTTTCCCGACACCGTTTGGCGCGACGACACCCAGCCCGCTGACGACAACGCGACGCATGACCGTATGCCCCAGACGTGCCGCGGCGGGGTAGCTCCTCCCGATCGCGGCGGACATACCAGGCCGAGCCTGCGGGTTACGCAGGCTGTGTTCGATCCCTAAACCGCCCAGTCTCTCTATTTGTTAACTATACCTGAAGTTAACCGCGCGGTCCGCGCTCCACAATGGCGGAGCGCGGGTATTCCCGGCAAAACGTGCCGGTAAAACCGGACCGCGAAACTGGTGCGGTTGTGACGGGAACGATGCCGGTGTTCCGGCTCAGAATCCGGGGACTTTCAACAGTAGTGTGTGCCCGTTCACACAAAGTAGGGTGCCGATGGCCGCCAGCACCAGGCTGATCCACCACGTGGGCCGGGATCGACTCAGAATGGCGACCGATGCCAGGACGATGGCGATCTGCAGCAGGACTTCGGCGTAATCGAAATACGGGTCACGCTTCATCGCCAGGTCGCGGTCGGCTTCCCGCGCCTCGGCCTGGACCTTGATCTCGTCTTTCTCCCGGCCGTACCGCTCCGCATCCTGCTTCAGCCGGTTGACGGTCTCGTCGGCACGGTCGCCGACCTCTTTCGGAAGGTAGCTGCGGTCGAAGTCGAAGCGGTCGAGCGTGAGCTTCGTCGAATACTCCCGGCCCGACTTCGCCTGGTAGTAGGCCCAGAGGTTCGACGCTTTCATCTGGTGAAGCATCGCGTCTTTCATGGCGTTGCTGCCGCCCAGCGCGGTGATGGCCAGAACTACGGCATAGACCGCGACCGAGAGCGCGACCTTTTTTGTAAACCGGTCCTGCGCCTGTTGCTTCAGTTCGTCGGCGTCGATGAGGTCGGCCATGACGATGTCTCCGTTATCTCCTACTCGGGATACGTCAGCCGGCGGTCGGGGTCCAGAAGCCGGACGGACAGTGTCGCCCCCGGGACTGATTCGACCGTGAGCCGATGCGCCCCCGCTGCCAGCTTGACTTCGATGCTCGCGTCTGTTTTTGGTCCATCGTAAACGACGTTGCCATCGAGCATCACGCGCACCGGGCCGGACGCGACGATCTGAAGTTTCGTCGTCATCGACTGCCCGGCCGAGAACCCGGCGGTCGCCCGGGTATTGGCCGGGAGCGTCCAGGCTCCGGTTATCGGCGCGGCCACGCTTCGCCCCTCGACCTGCCAGGCTATCACGTAGGGGTGAGCCATCGCGTAGCGGATCAGGTCACGGAAATCCTGATCGCTGAGCGGTTTGGTCAGCCCCTCGGGCATTACTGACTTCTCGCTGACTTGCAACTCGTCGATGTCCTTCCGCGGCAGAACCTTGAGCTGGTCGTTTTCCTGAATCAGGGTCACGGTGTTCGCATCTTCGGCTTGCAGCATGCCTTCTTCAATCCGGCCGTTGTTCAGAATCGCCCGGCGGAGTTGATAGGGAGCGCCGACCACCCGGTTCGGGTCGAGAACGTTGACGAGCAGGTACTCGATATCCCGGCCCGCCCCGTCGAGCGCGGGGCCGACGTGATGGCCCGCGCCCTCGAACTGATGGCATTTGCCGCAATGCTCCGTGAACAGCTTTTTGCCGCGGCTGAATGACGCGGACCCGGCTTGGAGTACCAGCCGTTTCTCGTCAATAAGGCGACCCATGTCGGCCGACGCCACGCGGACGGGGCCCCACACGCGGTCGACGGTCGCGGAAAGTTCCTTGTCCTTGTAAGCATGCAGGCGAAGTGCGACGGAGGTGTTCAACTCACCCACGGCCACCCGCTTGGACTCGACCGCGCCAATCAATTGCTTCGCCCACTCCTTGCGCCCGGCGAGGATGCCGACCGCTTCGCCGCGCAGTGTAGGCGGCAACGTCGGCCAGGCGGCGAGCAGTTTCTCGGGGATCATCGCCCCGTCGAACTCGGCGAGCGAGCGGAGGGCGGCGCGACGAAGTGCAACATCGCCGGTCTGGCTCGCCAGCTCGCAACACACCTGAGCGACTTCGGCAGAGCGCAATCCCTGAGCGAGTGGCAGTGCGTCCAGTCGCTCGGCCGGCGATCGGGTCGCGTCACGCAGGACGGCAAATGCAGCCTCGGCCGCCGCACGGTCGCGAAAGCAGACGGCCAGCTTTTTGAGCGACGGCGCGGCAGCGCGATCTGACTCCAGCTTTGTCTTGAGTGCGACCCAACTAGCGGGAGGATCGACCAACCGCCCCTCCATTGCCGTTGCCAGACCTTCAAGAGCTTTCAACTGCGGCGCGCCATTAAGCGAGGTGACGAAGTCGACGGCACGCGATATGTCCATCGCGGCAATTCGACGGACCGCGCGGGGGAGAATGTGGTCGGCGACGAACGGCCGTTCGGCGGCGTTGGTCCGGAGCCACGACAACTCCGCGTCGGTTCGCCTCACGAGTGTAGGCTCATAAGCCCACCAAAGCAGAAGCGGCAACACCGGGTCAGTGGGTTCAGACAATCGCATCAGCGGGTGAACAACTTCCTCGATATCGGCCTTGTCAGCCAGTCGCACTGCCATCGATGCGAGGACTCGCCGTTCATTGTCAAGCATCGAATAGACCGCCCACTCGGCGACCAAACCCACCAACGCCGCATCATGTTCGACTGAGTCGAATACCTCGCGATAGACTTTGATTCGAATTTCAGCCATTTGTTGGGCGGCTTCCGGCGTCGATACGCCACACGCTCTTCGAGTTGTCTCTGTCACGCGGTGAACGTGAGAGTACACCTTCTTGGCGTCGTAACGCCAAGTGACGGGCAGCCCGTCTAAGGCCGCCATAGGTGGTTCTGACTTGCCGAGCGCAGGTCCACGCTCGTCACGTAGCCTTTGGCATGTTCGGTACATCCAGGGCGCATACAGCTGCTCATCTGAAATTGGCACGGACTTGCGAATTCGTGCGAGATGTCCCTCGTCCCAGAATGTCGCCTTCAGGTCATCGTTCGTCAGCTTGGCCAGGTCCGGGGCCTTCGCCGCCTTCACGCCCGGCGGCACGATCCGGTACACCCGGCCGCGCTCGTAGTCCCAGCTCCCGGCCTCGGCTTGATGGCACGGGTTCTGGTCGTGCCAGTCGATCAGGTAGATTTCGCCGTTCGGGCCCCAGCGGAGGTTGATCGGGCGGACATTCTTATCCTCGCTCACCAGAAAGTCCGGGGCCTTGCTAGCGATGAAAGTCGAGCCGTGCCGCTTCAGCGTGTTCCGCTTGATCGAACTGCCGTGGATGGAGCCGAAGATGACGCTGTCACGATACTCCTTCGGCATGACCGCCGTATCGAGGCTGAGCAGCCCCGCATGGGCCCAGCCACTCTCCTTATGAAAGGTGTGGTCGCAGATTTCGTTGAGGTAGCCGTAGGCGTAGGGGTTCTTGCTGCTTCCCGCCTGCCTCTTGTAGATGCCGCCCGGAGTGATGTGGAAGAGGTGCGGGATGACGCAGCACGCGAGGATCATCTCGCCGTCGGAATTGCGAAAGTCCCAGCCCCAGGGGTTGGAAGTCCCCTCGGCGACGATCTCGAACTTGCGACAGGTGGGATGATAGCGCCAGACGGCCGCGTCCATCTTCACGCCGGGGCCGTCCGCGGCCGACTTCACGTTCGAGTGGGTGAAGATGCCGTGCAGGCCGTAGAGCCAGCCGTCGGGGCCCCACTGAAACGTGTTGAGCGTCTCGTGGGTGTCCTGGCTGCCAAATCCGGAGAGCAGTTTCTCGAACCGGCCCGGCTTGTCGTTCTTGTTCTCGATGAACCAGAGAAACGGAGCGGCTCCGAGGAACACGCCGCCGTGGCCGACTTCAATGCCGCTGGCGAGGTCGAAGCGATCGGGGAAGTCCTTGCCTTCGCAGAAAACGGTGCGCTTGTCGGCCCGGCCGTCGCCGTCGGTGTCTTCGAGGATGACGATGCGGTCGCGGGGCATTTTCCCGGGCGGAGTCCGGCTCGGGTATTCGTAACATTCGACGACCCACAATCGGCCGCGCTCGTCGACGGTGAACGCGATCGGGTTGATCACCATCGGCTCGCCGGCAAACAACTCGACGCGGAACCCTTCGGGCACCTTCATCCGCCGGACCGTCTCCTCCGGCGTCAGATACGGCTGCCCGCTCGGCTTGGCGTTGTCAAAGCCGAACTGCTTCTGGGCGGCGGCGGGCGAAGCAGCGACCAGCAACGCCCAAGCCGCGAGGAGTGTGCGCTTCATCCTGAAATGGTAGCGGAATCGGCGCGGTCGTTGCGGATGTGTCTGGGATCCGACGGTTGTCGAACATTGGAATGTCGGAGTTGAAAGTCGCCGGTGACTCGCAACAAACACCAACCACGAAGATACGAATGCCGGACGAAGTAGAGAGTCATTCGAAGTCTCTACTTCGTGTTATCCTTTGAGTCTTCGTGCCTTCGTGGTTGGACTTCACTCACCGCGACGATGCCAGTTGTGCGTCGATCTGTGCAATAGCGGCGGACAGCCCCTGCTGCTTCTGCAACTCGGCGAGGACCACGGGGTTGCCCTGCTGGATTTGCAGCGCGTACAGGTTCGGATACTGCTGCTGGGCGGCGAGGTAGGCGTTGGTGCGGTCCAGCGCTGCTTGAAGCGTGGCCCGCTTCTGGAGCAGCGACGATGTCGATGCGGTCGTATTCGTGGTCGCGGTTGTTGATCCTGTCGCTGACATGCCGGGCCGGGCGGACGATGTCGTGCCGGAGGTGCTGCTACCCGAGGATTTCTGTTTGTCCTTGCCCTGGCAACCGCCACCACCTCCACCACCGCCCGATTTCGAGGATGGCCCCCCGCCACCTTTGCCCCCACCACCCCCACCACCTTTGCCCTGCGCCGAGACCGACTCGGCTGCGAGCAGCGTGGCCGCGACGGCGGCGAACGCGAAGCCTGTGACCTGCACCCATCGAACGATAGCCATGTTGCACTCCCCCGGTTGTTGATGCGACCACACGCGGCGACCGGTACGGACCGTTGACGCGACGAAACTCGGTGGGTCGAAGTCGGCGACAGGCGACGGATGGGGACGAACGTCGGGCGGCGGGCCGGGAAAAGACAGGATGGATGCTGGCCGCGCCCCTCACTTCCACCATAGCGCGATGTCCCGCGACAAGTCAAGGGGACGAATCGCGAGATTGGGCCGTAATATGAACGGATGCTACATGCACTCATCATGGCGGGCGGCGGCGGGACGCGGTTCTGGCCGCGGAGCCGGGCGGCCCGGCCCAAACAGTTTCTCACGATGACCGGCGACCGGTCGCTGATCCAGCAGGCGGCCGACCGCATCGAGGCGCCGATCGCTGCGGAGCGGACGTGGGTGTTCACGGCCGACCGGCACCGCAACGAGGTGCTCCGGCAACTGCCGCACGTGCCCGCCCATCAGATCGTCGGCGAGCCGGCCGGGCGCGACACGGCCGCGTGCATCGGCCTGGCGGCCGCCCTGATCGCCCGCACCGATGCCGACGCGACGATGCTGGTGTCGCCCGCCGACCACGTGATTGAGCCGGCCGAGTCGTTCCGCCGGGCCGTCGCCGCCGCCGTGCTGGCCGTCGACACTCATCCCGATGCGCTCGCGACGCTGGGCATCACGCCGACCTACCCGGCCACCGGGTACGGCTACATCCGCCGGGGGGCTCGCGTCGGCGAGTTTGGCGGACAGGTGGTAAGCCGGGTGGAGGCGTTTCGCGAGAAGCCCGACCCGGAACTGGCGGCCCAGTATCTCGCCGAGGGCGGCTACTTCTGGAATGCCGGGATCTTCGTGTGGAAGGCTCGGGCAGTGCTTGCCGAGTTGAAGAAGAACCGGCCCGCCCTCGCTGCGGGCATCGCGACCATCGCCGACGCTTGGGACACGCCCGAGTCCGACCGCGTGCTCGCCGAGGTGTATCCGACACTCGACAAGACGAGCATCGACTACGCGGTGATGGAGCATGCCTCGCAAGTCGTGATGCTCGAAGCGCCGTTCCGCTGGGACGACGTCGGCAGTTGGCCCGCGCTCGAGCGGCTGCACCCGCAGGACGCCAGCGGCAACACGATCCTCGCCAACCATGCGGGCCGCGACACCGTCGGCTGCATCATCGTCGGGCCGCCGGAATCGCTGATCGCCACGGCCGGGCTGCACGACCTCTTGATCATCCAGGACGACGACGCGCTGCTGGTGGCCGACCGGCGCGACGAGACGGCCGTGAAGAAACTCGTCGAACAACTCGGCCAGACGGGCTGGGAGCGGTACCTGTGAAGGGTCGGCTGCTCGGCGTCGATTTCGGCATGAAGCGGGTCGGGTTCGCGGTCACCGACCCGGACCGGATCATCGCGTCGCCACTGGAGACGTACGAACGGCAGGATGCCGAGTCGGACGCGGCCCACTACAAGTCGCTGATCGCCCGCGAGCAGATCGTCGCGATCGTCGTCGGGTTGCCGATGCACAACGACGGCCGGGAGGGCAAGTCGGCCGAACTGGCCCGGGCCTTCGGGCAGATGCTGAATCAGGTCACGTCGCTGCCGGTTCATTATTGGGACGAGCGGTTCTCGACGGTGCAGGCCGAAGCCGCGCTCTGGTCGGCAGGGCTCACGCACCGGAAGCGGGCCGAGCGCCGCGACCGCGTGGCCGCCCAGATGATCCTGCAATCGTACATGGAAGCCGGCTGCCCGGAGTGAATCGCGAAAGGCGATTTGTTTGGGATCGTCGGCTTCGTTTCCGAGCGCGGCCCTTCAGGCCGCACTTGCGCGCTGTCCATTTTCCCAGCCCGGCGGGCTGGGCTAAGGAAGGTTGGCCCGTTGGGCCAAGAATTCCGTTCATTGTTTCGGACCCGGCCCGCTACGTGGGGCTCGGGGAACTTGGTCTGTTCAGCAAAGATCGATGTTTATCCAGCTAAACTAGCCTGTAACGATGGGAAGAAGATTTTTGGCCACTTGGTCCGAGCGTACTGTGAACAACTGCGGGTCCGAAGGACCCACCTTCCTTAGCCCGGCCCAACGGGCCGGGTAGACGTTCCGCCCTGCATAGCGGCCTGAAGGGCCGCGCTCAATTGGCCAGTCGCACAACGAATCGGCAACAACGTTTACGCATTTCGCGTCAGTCTCTACTTCTTCTCCGGCGGGTAGAACAGCTTCATTACGTCGGTGCCGACTTTGTCGACGTTGGCTCCTTCGTCGTTGCTGAGCACGATGACCGTCAGTTTGTCCGAGAGCCGGCGGAAGATCAGCGTTCTTGTGCCGGCCCAGCCGCCGTTGTGCCAGACCGCCTTGCGGCCTTCCTTCTCGCTGACTACCCAGCCGAACCCGTAATCGCTCTGCTTGCCCTCCGCGATCGGCGTCTTGGTCCATGCCTGCTCCCACGTCTCCGGGCGGAGCAGGCGACGCTCTTCGAGGGCGGCATTCCACGCAATCATGTCACGGGCCGTGCTGAAGACGTTGCCGTCGCCGCACACGGGCCCGTCTCGCCGGCTGGGGACGTGCTTGCCCACGAGGAACTGCCGGCCGTACCCGCTGGCCCGGTTGGCCACGTCGTAGGGCACGCGGTCCATGACCCGGGTCGAGTCCATGCCCAGCGGCACGAACACGTAATCCCGCAGGAACTGCGCGAAGGTCTTGCCCGACGCCCGCTCGACGACGACGG
Source organism: Gemmataceae bacterium (assembly GCA_019694755.1). Classification (GTDB taxonomy): domain Bacteria; phylum Planctomycetota; class Planctomycetia; order Gemmatales; family Gemmataceae; genus JAIBBI01. The sequence continues at coordinate 8,736 of JAIBBI010000031.1, read as the reverse complement.
GCAGCAGGGCGTAATTGGTGTTCGAGTATTGAAACTTCGTGCCGGGCGGGAACAGCGCCTTCTTCCCGCGGAGCATGCCCGCGATGTCGTGGCAGGTGAGCCTGGCAAACTCCTCGTCCGAGCCTTTGAAGATGCCGATGTAGTCGGGCAGGCCCGAGGTGTGCGTGAGCAGGTGCCGGAGCGTGATCGCATCACCCGCGGGGAAGTCGGGCACCCAGCGGACGACCGGGTCGTCGAGGTTCAGCCGGCCACGCTCCACGAGCAGCAGCACGGCCGTCGACGTGAACTGCTTGGACACCGAGGCGAGATCGAATGCGGTGTCGCCGGTGATCGGCGTCTTCGTGTCGAGGTCGGCGAGGCCGTAGCCCTGCAGCAGGACGTTTGTGCCCTTGTGGACGATGGCGACGGCGGCCCCCGGCTTGTCGGCCGGGAAGGTCTTCCGGAGCAGTTCGTCGGCCTGGGTCACCGGGTTGTCGTCGGCGACTGCGGGGGTGACCAACATCAGGGCAATCAGGGCTTCGCGGATCATGGTGCATCTCTCGACTGGTGCGTCCATACTATAGCAATCGCCCAGTTTTCGCGACTTCCCGAGGTGTATGGACGACATCGCAGGCGGCTGGCTGGTCATCGATAAGCCGTTCGGGATCACCTCGCGCGCGGCCGTCGACGATGCGGCAGGGTGGTTTCCACGGAAGACGCCGATCGGGCATACGGGCACGCTCGACCCGCGGGCGACCGGCGTCCTCGTGCTGGCCATCGGCCGGGCGACGCGGCTTGCCGAGTACGTGCAGGAACTCGGCAAGGTCTACACCGCGACGTTCGTGCTCGGCGCGACCAGCGCGACCGACGACGGCGAAGGGCCGATCGTGGAGTCGGCCGGGGCGATCGACCCGGGCCGGGCTGCGGTCGAGGCCGCGCTCGCGAAGTTCGTCGGAGTGACGCAGCAGGCTCCGCCGGCGTTCTCGGCCGTGCGCGTCGAGGGCCGGCGGGCGTACAAGAGCGCGCGGGCCGGCACCCCGGTCGCGCCTGCACCCAAGCCCGTCCGCATCGATCGTATCGACCTGTTGCGATTCGACTACCCGACTCTCGATGTCGAAGTCGCCTGCGGCAAAGGCACGTACATCCGCTCGCTGGCCCGTGACCTCGGCTCCGCGCTCGGCGTCGGCGGGTACGTGAGCGTGCTGCGGCGCACGGCAGTCGGCGGATTCACGCCCGCGGACGCCACGCCGGCCGACGCGGAGCAGGCCCGCCTGATCCCGCTCGAGCGCGGCATCACTGCGCTGCCCCGGATCACGATCATCGACCCCGACGTGAGGCGGTTCCGCCTGGGCCAGACGATCGCCGGGCCGGATCAACCGCCCGGCGACCGCGTCGCCTGCTTCGATGCTGCGGGTCGACTCGTGGCCATCGCCCGGCCGCTGGAGAACGGCCGGCTTCAACCCGACAAGGTGCTGTGGAAATGGACCGGATCACCCGACTCGCCCTGATCGTCGCCCTCGGTGTCGCACTGCCCGCACCGGCGGCCAAACTGTCGCTCGTCGCCGGCGGCGACGGCAAGGACGCGGTCAAACTCGCGCTGCCGTTCGGCGTCGAGTTCGACGCGTTCGGCACCATGTACATCACCGAGTTCGAGAAGCACCGCATCGTCACCATCGGCAACGACGGCAAGCTGACGGTGGTCGCGGGGATCGGCTCGCCGGGCGAACTCGGCGACGGCGGCCCGGCCGGAAAGGCCATGCTACGCAGTCCGCACAACACGGCCGTCACCCCCGAGGGGATCATCTACATCGCCGACACCATGAACAACAAGGTCCGCGTCGTCGGCATCGACCGCAACATCCGCACGCTGGCAGGCACCGGCAAGCAGGGCGCGGCTGGCGACGGCGGCCCGGCCGGTAAGGCCGAGTTCGCCGAGGTCTACTGCGTCACCCTCGATCCGCCGCGCAACCGGTTGCTCGTCGCCGACCTGAAGAACCACCGCGTCCGCGCCATCGACCTGAAGACGAACAAAGTCACGACCGTGGCCGGCAACGGGACCAAAGGAATCCCGCGCGACGGCGAAAAGGCGACGGAGCAACCGCTCGTCGACCCGCGGGCCGTCGCCGCCGACAAGGCGGGCACGGTCTACATACTGGAGCGCGGCGGCCACGCGCTGCGGGCAGTCGCGCCCGACGGTACCATCCGCACGGTGATCAATAAGAACGGCAAACCGGGCGCGGTGACCAACGCGACCGACGCGCTGGCCGCGAAGCTGAACGGGCCGAAACACCTCTGCGTCGACAGCACGGGCGACGTCTTCATTGCCGACACGGAGAATCACGCGATCGTGAAGTACCGCCCGAAGACGGGGCAGGTGACGCGCATCGCTGGCACCGGCACCGCGGGCAAGGCCGGCCTCGGCGGCCCACCCGACCGGGCCCAGCTCGACCGGCCCCACGGCGTGACCCTGAGCCGCGACGGCACCCTGTACATTGCCGACAGCCACAACAACCGCATCGTGCGGATCGACCCTTAGCGGCCCCTACACACTCGTTAGGAACCGCAGTCGGAACGCCAGGAAGTCCGACGTGGTCACAGTGCCGTCGCCATCGCCATCGAACGTGTAGTTGCTGGACAGGAACGCGGCGCGGAATGCGAGGAAGTCCACGTTGGACACGGTGCCGTCGCCGTCGCTGTCGCCGAATAGACGATGGAACTGTGTTGTAGGCGTGCCGACAATCGCCTGGCCGATCAGGTCAGTGACGTTTGACCCGACGACGGTCAGACTGTATTTGCCGTCAATGAGCTCCGGGAAAGTCAGCGTAACGATGGTGGCCGGGCCGGAGTTGTTTACGCTCGGTGTCGTCGTAACGATCCCGCCAGGCCCGGAGACGATGAAGGCCGAGGATGGGTTCGGCGGGAGTGAAACAGTCCGGTCGAATGTGACCACCAGCTGACTGACCCGCGATCGTTGGACCGACCCATCGTTCACCTGAACATTGGCGACCGTCGGCGGGGCGGGGATGGCAATTGTCGCTGCGGAGGAGGACTGCACGCCGAACTCGTCGATGACCTTGAGTTGCACCGGGAAGTCCTGCGGACCGGTCAGGCCCAGCCCCGAGAAGGTCGGCTCCATGACGTTTTCGGCGCCCCGGGCGGCGTTCGGCCCGGTCTCGCCGAAGATGCCGTCGCCGTCGAGATCCCAGAGGTAGTTCAGCGACGCGGTCGACTGGTCGAGGTCGGACGATGCGCCGGCCGAGAGTTTCGTGGTCGCGCCGGTCAGGGTGTACGGCCCGCCGGCGTTCGCCGTCGGCGCGGTGTTCACGAAGATTCGGACGGCCTTGCTGCTGGCGATGAACGACGAATTGCTGCCGTCCTGCGAGATCAGCAGCCGACTGCCGCCCTGCGTTCCCACGTCTTTGATGCCGGTGGTGGAACTGAAACCGCCGTCGAGCGTGCCGGTGCCGGCTTCGTTGAGATCGACGTAGTTGAGGATGATGTCGCCGGGCCGGCTGCCGGTGTTCAACTCCAGGCTCATCTGGAAGGTGATGCCGTCGTCGCCGGAAGTCGGCTGCTGGACATAGTAATGGACGTTCCGCCAGTTGATGATCAGGCGGTCGGCCGTGCCGTCGTTATTCAGATCCACGAACTTGGTGAGAATTACGTCGTCAGTCGTCGTGTTGCGATTGGTGACGAGGTCGTCCCACAGGGCGGCGATCGTCGCCTGCGGCGGAGTCGCCGTCAGGTCGAGGTTCGTGTAGTCGCTGGAACCGGACCCGAAGGTAACAATGCCGTTGGATGCGAGGAACAGCGACGACGCGCCTGTGTAAACCGAGTTGTAGAACCGGAACGTGTTCGCCCCGAGGTTGAAGGCCGCGTTGGAATCGTCGATGTTGTTCAGCGCGGTGAATGAGCTGACGCCCGGGTCGGTGGGCTGAATATTCAGCGAGGCGTCGTAGGCAATCGGGTTCCACGCGTAGCCGAAGCCGTCGGTCGATCGGCCGATCGTGAAGTTGGCCGTAAAACCGTCGGTGGATTCCCCGGGGATGTTGTCGCCGTCCTGATCCAGGGCCTTTCCGTTGGTGCCCAGAATCTGCGGGCCGACCGCGAGGCTGTAACTTCCGGGAACGACCTGGGGAGCGAGGTCGATGCGGAGCGATGTCGGGCTGGCCCAGCCGAAGCCGGTGACATTGCTCAAAAGGTTCCCGGCCGGCCCGGTGAACGACAGGACGTCGGCCGCGATGCTGAAGCTGGACGTGTTCATCGCGCGGGAGAAATCCAGGGTTACGGACGTTACCGGCGACGCCGTAGCCCCCGTCGGTGTCGCCTGGAGCACTCGCGGCGGCGTGTCCGCCTGGTCCAGCGAGACATTGTCGAACGTGCTGGTGTTCAACAGCGTCGTCGAGCCGGCATACACCGCCATCCCCGCATACACAGTGGCCGCCATTGAGATCGTGGTGGTCGAGCCGATCTGCGTCCAAGTCACTCCGTCGGCCGAGTATGACGCGGTCAGCGTGTTCCCGGCCCGCACCAGGCGGACCCATTCGGGGGCGGTGACGCTGGCCACCGTCGTCGCCGCTGCGGTGCCGCCGGTCGACGTACGAGTCGCGAACCGCGCGCCCGACGACGGCGTCACGCCTACGAAGGCCATACGCGAGTTGGCATTAAGCGATTCGCGGATCATGATGCCCGCGCCTTCGCCGGTGCTGGTGCCGGTCGTGTCCTCGTGCGTGGCGACCCGGGCGATCAGCGTGCCGTCGGCCGTGAGCGGCTGATAAGCGAACTGGAAGCTGTCGGCCGTGCTGCCGATGGTCGAGCCCGAGCCGATCGTCTTGAACGTGCTGCCCGTCAGCCCGGTCGCGCCCTTGCCGGTGACCGACCCGACGTCCGCGGAGATCCACGGCGACGGCAGGGCGGTCGCGGGCGGAGTGGCCGTGAACACCAGCGGCTGAGTGATACTTTCGGAAAGTGCGTTCACGGCCGCGACGCGGAAGTAATTCTCCGTCAGCGCGGTGAGCCCCGTGGCCGTGTACGTCGTGCCGGTGATCGTGGCGAGCGTGGTGAAGGTCGTGCCGTCGGTCGAGTGCTGGACGCGATACCCGGTCGCGCCGGCCACGCCGCCAACCCACGACAGGCTGACCTGCGTGGACGCGAGCGAAGTGATCGTGAGCCCCGAGATCGCGGCCAGGCGGGTGCTAGCCGTGATCACGGTCGAGGTCGGCCCGTCGCCGTCGTCCGAGAGCGGCGTCACGCGGTACGAGTAGGACGTCGCCGGGGTCAGGCCGCTGTTGGTGTAACTGGTGAAGTTCTTCGCGACGGTTCCGAGCGTGGTCCAATTCGTCCCGCCGTCGACAGACCGCTCGACGCGGTAGCCGGTCTCGCCGTTGGTCTCGCGCCAGTCGAGGACCAGGGCGGTGGTGGTGTACGACACAACCTCGAAGTTGGTGACGCCGTCGGGTCGATTGATGATCGACGCCGTGTCGGAGTTGACGGACCGCAAGCCGGTCCCGTCGATGCTGGCCACGCGGTAGAAATAGCGCTGGCCGCCGGTGATGCTGGCGACCGTGTAACTGGTAGACGCAGTCGTGGTGACCTGCGACCAGACGACGCCGTCGGTCGAGCGGTCGACGGCATAGCTGGTCGCGCCGACGACGGCCGACCAGTTGGCGGTGATGCCGGTGCCCGTCGCTAGAGTCAGGGCCAGTCCTGTGGGGGCCGGTAGGGCGTTCAGGGTGGGCGGCGTGACGCTCGTGTCGCCGGTGACGGCGACGTTCTCGAACGTCGCGTCGTTCATCTGGTTGTAGTGCGACGAGTTCTTCGCCGAGACCGCGAGCCCGATCGTAACCTGCGAGGCCATGGAAACGGTCGTCGATCCGACCGTCGTCCAAGTCACGCCGTCCGGAGAAACACTGCCGGTCAAGGTGTTGCCGGTGCGGGTCAGGCGGACCCAGTAAGGGAACTGGCCGGTGCCGTTCGTGATCGCGGCCGTTCCCCCGGCCGATGTGCGGGTAATGAACTGGGCGGCGGTCGGCGTCAGGGTCATGTACGCCATGCGCGAGTTGGCGGCCGTCGTCTCGCGGATCATCACGCCGGCCTTCGCCGCGGTGTTGGTAGCGTCAACGTTCGTCACCTTCGCGACGATCGTGCCGTTGCCGGTGAGCGTGGTGTAGGCATAGCGGAATGAGTCGGACGTGCCGGCAATGTCGGACCCCGACCCGCTGACGCGCCAGACGCCGGTCGTCTCCAGCCCCGCAAATCCGCCGGTGATGACCGTGCCGATATCGGTGCTGCTCCAACCGGCCGGCAGCGGCCGCATGCTGACCTGATACGCCCCGAGGTCGGCATAGTCGCCGTGTCCCGTGACGGTGAGCGTGTACGTCCCGGCCGGGAGATCGACGACCGCGTTGGCCTCGTTGATCGCCACGGGGTCGATCGTGGCCATCCGGTTGCCGGCAGAATCGAACAGCTCCAGCCGGATGTCGAGGCTCGAAGGCGTCGCGGGATTACCGTAAATACCGTACAGCCCGCCGACGCTGGTGAAGCTGAAGGCGTCGATATCGGTCGGGCGCTCGATCACGCCCCAGCCTTCGTAGCTGCCGGTATCCGGCACGAGGATGGTTGCCGTGGCGGCATTATTGCCGTGTTCGTCGGGCCGGAAGCCGTCGCCGCCGACCGGCTGATACGGCTTGATCTCGTTGGCGATCAGTTGCAGGTCGTCCTGCAGGCTGCTGGCCGAGTAACTCGGGTGATTGACGACAAACTTGTGGACGTTTTGGGCGAAGTCGACGCCCATGATCGGGCCGTGCAGACTGTAGCCGCTCGAGTACTCGGCCGTCTTCTGGGCAAGCAGATCGTAATCGGACTGGTGACTGAGTGCGAAGTTGTGCCCGATCTCGTGAGCAATGCCGGAGATGCGGGTCCGGGCGTCGCTGCTCTGATTGAATCCCTGCGGTTGCGAGTTGGGAAACGCGCCCACGTACGCATAGCCGCCACTGATTGAATTGGAAATGAGCTGCCAGACCGTCGGCACGCCCACGGGTTTGACCGTGGTCACGTTCACATCGAACATCGAATAGTAAAGGTGGATCTGCCGCCAGGTCTCGTAAATCGTCGCCTGCTCGGCCGCGTCGAAGGTGGCGGCATCGCTACCGGTGACGTTGTAGGTCGAGTAAACAGTGCTGCCGACGGTCTCTCCGTCGAAGTCGAGATAGATCGCGACCGGGGAACTCGGCGAACTGTTGAGCTGCGGCATGCCATTGGCAGCGGTCGTGTAGGTCGTGGGGATGGGGCTGATCGGCCCGGCCGGCCCGCCGCCCGGCGAGGTGTTGGCGATCACCGGCGGCTGACCGAAGTTCGGCCCCTGGAACGGTCCCATGGCCATCAATTTCACGTCCGCGGCCAGTGTCTGACACAGCCCGCAGGAGCAACCGCCCCCGTGTTGAATTTCCTTTCCGCGCCCGGCCGCGGCAAATGGGTCGATGAGAGCAACAAGTTCGTCCGTCCCCGGGGCCGGGGCCGAAAGGCCGAGCACGCCGCCCGAAGGCAGATCGCGTTTTTCGAGGGAGAGGAAAGTCAGGCGGGCGGCCTTCCGGCCGCGGTACGTCGTGAGTCGCTTCACTTCGGGGAGCCTCGAAAGGGGACCGTGATGGAACCGACGGATAAACTCAGCCTAGCATGGAGGCAGGGAGTAACCCTGTATGATACGTTTCTGAGTCCGAAAGGTTCCCGGGTCGCATGGTTTACCTCTCGAAGATCTACACCCGCACCGGCGACGACGGCGAGACCGGCCTCGGCGACGGCACTCGCGTCACCAAAGACCATGCCCGCGTCACGGCTTACGGCACGGTGGACGAGTTGAATGCCGTCCTCGGCCTGCTGCCGATCCACGCCCCGGGTTTTACCGAATCCGCGCTGCTCTCGCGGATTCAGAACGACCTCTTCGACGTCGGCGCTGACCTGTGCGTGCCGCCGGGGCCGGACGAAAAGCCGGGCGCGGCTCTGCGTGTCACTCAGGAGCAGGTTTCGACGCTGGAACGCGCCATCGACCGGCTCAACGAGCCGCTTTCCCCACTGACCAGTTTCGTATTGCCCGGGGGCAGCCCGGCCGCGGCCTGGTGTCACGTCGCACGGACAGTCTGTCGACGGGCCGAGCGCGATGTCGTGACGCTGATGAAGTCGGACCCGGTGAACCCGGAAGTGCTCAAGTACCTGAACCGTCTCTCGGACCTGCTGTTTGTATTGGCCCGCTCCGCCAATCAGGGCGGCGCGGGCGACGTGCTCTGGGTGCCCGGGGCGAACCGTTAGACGGCCGACTTCGGCAGCATGCCCACCTTTTGCGCGTACGGGAAGATCCCGCCCGCTTCGATGATCGGCGCGACCTCGCCGAGCGGGGCGAGCGTCCACTCTTCCTTCGTCGTCCGGTTAATCAGCTTGCTGGTCGCCGGGTCGATGGTGAGTTCGTCGCCGGTGCAGATCTGGTCGCAGAGGCGGACGGGCGTCTCGAACGGCACGAGGTAGCCGCCGTTGACGGAGTTGCGGAAAAAGATGCGGGCATAAAACTCCGCGACCACCGCTTTGATCCCCGCGGCCGCCAGGGCGATCGGCGCGTGCTCCCGCGACGAGCCGCAGCCGAAGTTCTTCCCGCCGATGATGATCGTGTACGGGCTGACGAATTCGTCGTCTGGCCCGTGGAACGGAACGTGTCCCTTCGGCAGGCCGCCTTGCGCGTCCGGCACGCCACTAAGGGCGTACTTGCCG
>JAIBBI010000030.1 GCA_019694755.1 Gemmataceae bacterium | reverse complement strand
GGGCCTACTCGCCCGGGCCGCACCGATCCTCATCGCGCTCGTCGTCGCGGCCGTCTTCGCGTTCAAGGGATGCGAGGACGGGCCGTTCGGCCGAAAGCAGGTCGTCGCGCTCGGGCTGCCCGAAGAATCGCGGATGGGGGCCCAGGCGTTTCAGCAGGTGCTCCGCGAACAGCAGGGAAACATTGTCACCGACCAGGCCGTCAACGCGGCCGTGCGCCGCGTCGCGGACCGCCTTATCGCCGCGGCCGAGAACCCGGCCTTCCTGTCGGCCGTGAAGCTGGAGAAGCGCGACTTCGAGTGGGGCCTGCGCGTCGTCCGCAGCCGGGAGGTCAACGCGTTCTGCCTGCCGGGCGGCAAGATCGTCGTGTACACGGGCATCCTGCCGGTCTGCCAGACCGAGGCTGGCCTCGCCGTGGTGATGGGCCATGAAATCGCCCATGCGCTGGCCCGGCACGGATCGGAGCGCATGGCCCAGCAGCAACTCGTGAACATCGGCCAGATGGGCGCGATGGGCTCGATCTCCGACATGGATGCCGCGAGCCGGCAGCGCGTCATGATGCTCATCAACGCTGGGGCGAAGTTCGGCATTCTGTCATATAGTCGCAGCCATGAGACGGAGGCCGACCACCTCGGGCTCTACCTGATGGCCGTCGCGGGGTACGACCCGGGTGAGGCGCCGAAGTTCTGGCTGCGGATGCAGCAGGCGACCGGCGCGGGCGGCCGGCCCCCGGAGTTCATGTCGACGCATCCGAGCCACGAACGGCGGATCGCGGAGCTGCAAGGCTGGCAATCGGAAGTCCGAAACCTGTACGAACGCTCGAACAAAGCTGTGGACGGAGACCGCCGGCTGCCCGGTTCCTGAACCGGGCGGCGGGGCGGAGCCCCTGTATCGCCAATCTCGAACCCGGCCGAATCGGGGCACGTCGCACCGCCGGCCGGATCGTCAACAGGGGAAGCCTCGATGATTCTGACTCCGCATCTCGTCGTGTCCGGCGCTGCCGAAGCCAGCGCGTTCTACACCAAGGCTTTCGACGCCGTCGAAGTAATGCGCATGCCCGAGCAGGACGGCAACCGGCTCATGCACGTAGAAATGAAGATCGGCAATCAGAAACTGTTCATGTGCGACGACTTCCCCGAGTACAACTGCGGCAACTCGCGGTCGGCGAAGACGCTCGGCGGCACGCCGATCACGCTGCACCTCGAAGTGGCCGACTGCGATGCGGCCATGGCCAAAGCCGAGAAGGCGGGCGCGACAGTGACCATGCCCGCCTCCGACATGTTCTGGGGCGACCGCTACGGCAAGGTCGTCGACCCGTTCGGCCTCGAATGGGCATTCTCGACGCCGCTGAAGAAGTAACGAAACAACCGGCAGGTGCGGGGCCAACCCGGCTCCGCACCGCGTCAGTGCTCGATCCACATCCAGTCGGGCGGGGCAGCTTCGTACTTCGAGTACACGTCGTCGCGGTCGAGCGGCGAAAAGTCGACTTCGCCGGCCCGAAGTTCCTTTTCCAGCAGGGCCGCGACCGACGCCTCGAAGAGGTATTGCCGGGTCAGTACCCCGGCTTCGTTCTCGAACTCCACGGTCTCGGCATACACCTTTTCGAACTCGTCGGGGTGGGAACGCAGTTGCCCGGTCCAGAACGCGCTCAATCGCGATTTGAACTCCGCTTCCGGCTCTCCGGGGCGGGACTTCACCGTCAGCATCAGATAGTCGTCGGACACCAGTGATTCCTCAAGTTCCAGTCGGGCGGGTTGCGCGGACGCGAAGAGCGATCCCGTCGTCGATTGTAAGGATTTACTTCAGGAGCGACGGGCGATCGCCGTGTAGATTTGCCCCACGGAGACTCGACATGAATCTGTTCCGCGCTGCCGTCGTGCTCACTGTGACTTCGTTGCCCGCGGCGGCCGCGGACCCGGAACTGAAGCAACTGCACCCGCCGGCCAGGGTGACGCCGGCCCCGATGCCGGCTCCCGGCCCGGAGTCGATGACCTTCACGCGGACCAGCATGTACGACCGCTGGCAGTACATGGCGGTGGACCGCGGCGGCCAGTTCCGCCCGCGCGTGGTCCTCGACTACCCTTGCATTTATTACCTCGGCGACGGGAAGCCGTACCCCTGGCTCGGCATCAAGCCGCTCGACGTGATTCCGCACATCTTCGATTAACCGCGATCGTTCGTAAACTGACGGCATGTCGAATCGTGCTGCCGATGCGCCGGCTCTGCGGGCTTTGCTCGCAGGGGCGATTGATTATGCCGGGCTGTTTCCCCCGGCCGCGCTCGATCTTGATACCGCCATCCGCAACTATGCCCGCTACCGGGCCACGCCCGAGGCGTGGATGCTCGGGCGATTCATCATCCCGGCCGGGCGGTTGCGGGAGTTGTCGCCGTACATCACCGAGTTGTTTGCCGCGGGCGATCCCCTCCGCCTTTCCGTCCTCGGCCGGGGCGGTGCGGAAGTGGCCGCGTTTCAAGCCGGCCTCGCGGCCGACACCGCCGCGATGAACGAGTTCCGTTCGGCGCACGGCTCACGTATTGAGATCGGCGTGTTCGAGGTCAAGCCGCCGGTTGCGGCATACGACTCATTGACCGCGCCGGCCGATGTCGCCACTTATTGGGAGTTCACGCTGGCCGGCGGCTGGCAGGCTCAGGTGACGGCGCTACTCGATCATGTCGGTCAGTCGGGCGTCAAGCTCCGGTGCGGCGGCCTTGAGCCCGCGGCATTCCCCACGTCAGCGCAGGTGGCGTTCGCGCTCGCTGAGGCGGCCCGACGTACGGTGCGTATCAAATTCACCGCGGGCCTCCATCACCCCGTGCGGCGATTCGATCTCGGCGTAAATTGCAAGATGCACGGATTCCTCAACGTCTACGCGGCCGGGCTCATGGCCGCCCGCGGTGTGCCCGCTGCGACGCTGGAGCAGGTACTCGAAGACGATGATCCGAAGTCCTTCCGGATCGGTGACCAGTTCTGCTACCGCGACAACTGCTTCGCTCCTGACTTCATTCACGAATCGCGCATCGGCCTGACCTCGTTCGGCAGTTGCAGCTTCGACGAACCGCGTGACGACCTCCGGGCCCTGGGACTTCTATGAATCCGACGACGAACCCCCGGCTGACTTCCTGGATCCCCGTGCCGGCCGACTCGCACTTCCCGATTCAGAACCTGCCGTACGGCGTGTTCCGTCGGCAGACCGGCGGCCCGGCCGCGGTCGGTGTCGCCATCGGCGATCAGGTGCTCGACCTGTCCGTGCTGGCGGCCCGCGACCTGTTACCCGGCGGCTACTTCGATCGCCCCTCGCTCAACGCGTTTTTCGCGGCCGGGCGGGCGGTGCAATCCGGCACTCGGGCTGTCATCAGCCGGTTGCTCTCGGCCGACGAAGCGAGGCTGCGCGACGATTCCGCCCTGCGCGGCCAGGCGCTGGTCGCTCAGCGCGACGTGGAGATGCTGCTGCCGTGCGAGATTGGCGATTACACCGACTTCTACGCGTCCCGCGAACATGCGACCAACGTCGGCACGATGATGCGCGGGGCGGACAACGCCCTGCAGCCGAATTGGTTGCACTTGCCGGTGGGCTATCACGGGCGGGCCAGCAGCGTTGTCGTCAGCGGCACGGATCTCCGCCGGCCGTGCGGCCAGACCAAGCCGGCCGACGCCCCGGCCCCGCTGTTCGGGCCGAGCAAGAATGTCGACTTCGAGTTGGAGTTGGGCGCGTTCATCGGCACGGGCAACGACCTTGGCACGGCCATACCCGCAGACCGGACTCCCGATCATCTCTTTGGCGTGGTGCTGCTCAATGACTGGTCTGCCCGCGACATTCAGGCGTGGGAGTATGTGCCGCTCGGGCCATTCCTGGCCAAGAATTTCGGCACGTCGATCTCCCCGTGGGTGGTGCCGCTCGAAGCGCTGGAGCCGTTCCGCGTGGCCGGCCCGAAGCAGGACCCGGAGCCGCTGCCCTACCTGAAGACGAAAGGCCCGGAAGGCTACGACATCCAACTCGAAGTGAGCATCCAGGGGGCGAAGATGGATCGGCCGCACGTCGTGTGCCGGTCGAACGCCCGGTATCTCTACTGGAGCTTTGCCCAGCAACTGGCTCACCATACCGTGAACGGTTGCAACCTCCGCCCCGGCGATCTGCTCGGCACGGGCACGATCAGCGGGCCGGTGCCGGAATCGTTCGGCAGCATGTTGGAGTTGGCTTGGCGGGGCACCAAGCCCATTGCATTCCCCAACGGCGAGACGCGCAGCTTCCTTCAGGACGGCGACCGCGTGACGATGACCGGCTGGTGCCAGGGCGACGGCTACCGCGTGGGGCTCGGCGAAGTCACCGGCGTCATTTTGCCGGCACGGTCCGTGTAGCGCCGCCGCCCTTCTCGAACGCGGCCTGCATGGCGTCGAGCGTCTGCTTTTCGCTCAGCGGGTGGAACGAGTGGCTGGCGTATGGGCCGATCACGACTGTCGCCTCGGCCGGGGGCTTCGCCTGCTGGAGAAACCGGTCCATGAGCCGGACGGCGTTGTTCAGGAAGTAGTCGTCGCAATCGCCGGCATAGATGTGCAACTTGCCACGCAGCTTCGGACCGAGCGTGCCCCAGTTCTCTTCGGCCACCAGTCGCAGGTCGTACTTCTTCCAGTGATCGAGGACCGACTTGTCGATGGCTCCCGTCGCGCCGTCCCAAAGGGGCTTCGGCAGGCCGTCGTCGCCACGCGGGCCGAACGTGGCATTCCACGCGCCCCAGTCCTTGCCGGAAAGCGTCCAGCGGTCGCCCCGGCCGAGGACCCGCTCGACGTGGTTCTCGTGGCGAACAGTGTAAACCACGTCGCCGTTGACGAGTCGCTTGGCGGGCCGCTCGAATCCGTAGTCGTTGACGTACGCGTTCTGCGACTTGTAGATGTTGATGACTTCGAACGCCCGGAAATCGACAGGGTCCGGGCAGAACGACCAGCAGCCGCCGAAGTAGTCGGGGTAGAAGATCTGCAGCGCGAGCGAGACCCAGCCGCCGGTCGAGTGCCCGTCGGTGAAGCGGGCATGGCCCGCGCCGACGCCACGATAGGTCGCCTCGACGTGCGGGATCAGTTCGCGGGTCAGCGCGTCGCCGAAGGGGCCGGTGTTGGCGGAGTTGACCTGATACGGGTCGCCGAACGGCCCGGCCCCGTCGAGCACGAGCGTGAGGAACTTCGGCTCGGTAGGCCGTCGCATGCCCATGGACCGCGCCATTGTGTAACGCGACCCGTATCCGCCGATGTGGACGCGGAGGGGGTATTTACGGGTCGGCTCTTTATCGAAGTCGGCCGGCAACACGACTGCGGCCCGGTAGAACATCGGCCGGCCGTGAAAGTCACTGAGTAGCTTTGAAGGGAACTTCAGGAATTTGACGCGGTCGGTGTCCGCCGGCACGGCTTCGTCGGGGACTGCGCTGTCGATGGTCAGCGCGAGGTTGCCGGGCTTGCTGAAATCGATGTCAGCATCGACGGCCGGGCCGTACAGGTCGCCAGGGGCGTTCGGGAAGTTGAGGTCACGGTTGCGGTGGACGACCGCCTGGACGGAGTACTTGCCTGGTTTGAGTGCCGCGAGGCTCGGGAGCGGGAAGTGAATCGACTTGTTGTCGAGTTCGGCAATGACGCCATCAGCCCGCGGGGCAGTCGCGTCGGTGCCGAGAATCGGGGCGGCGTCCATCCCCGTGTTGCCGATGCTGCTCCGCGGGTTCTTCGACCCGGCCCGGCCGAGCACGACGATGACGCGCTCGCCCGCTACGCTCGCCGTGATCTTGGGGTCGAGTCGGACGCTGATCCGGAACGGCGCGGGCTCCGCCGCGATCAGGAGCGGACACACGAGCACAAGCATGACCGAGGGAAACCGCATCATGATATCTCCGGGGCTGTCCGGAGATGTTACGCGGTCGCGGCCGGTGCGGTCAGTGCGCGGTCTGCTCGGCGGCTGTGCGAATGGCGTTCATATCGCCCAACAGGCACTTCTTCATGAATCCCGACATCATGTACATCATCGGTGACATGATCCTGGCCCAGAAGCTGACGGGCGTGGCGGTAAAACTCGCCGCCAAACGCGTGCCATTCCCCTCGGGCGTGAACGTCATCCGGAATTCGTAGATCGTTCCACAGGAGTTGGCGTGCAGTTTGTAGCTGCGTGGGGGGTCGAATTCGGCGACTTCCATCGTCTCGGTCGCTTCCTTGCCGAACATCTTCCGCGTTTCCTTGAACTTCGTGCCGACGCCGACGGGTTCGGGTGTCAGCATCTCGATCTTGATGATGTCGGGAATCCGGCCGGCCGCTCTCGGAAAGTCGCTGGCGAGACGAAACACACGGTCGGGCGGGGCCTGTACGAATACGTCGCAGACAATCGGCTTCATGGCGTAGGGCTCCGGCATGGCGAACGGGTCACCCGGCAATCGCGCTCAACGGCGCGGGCCCGTCCGCAAGCAAGTCTACCAGCCGCCGGCGGATCGGCGAATGCCGGAAGGCCTTCAGGTCCGCCTCGTTACAGTCGTTCTGCCGGAGGTCGAGCGACTCGAGCATCGGAAACGCGCTCGACTCCGCAAGCCGGCGGACGCCCCAACGGTCAATGGCGTTGTCGTGCAGGTCGAGCGAGCGCAGGCCCGCCAGGGCGTCATTGTGGCGGAGGTCGTCGAGGGCCGCGCTGGAGAGGTGGCAAGTCCCGAGGCGGAGTGTGTGCAGGTTCTGGAACTGGTGACACGCCGCAAGTTTCGCTGCGCCACTGTCGCCGATCCGCCCGCCGGTGAAGTGAAGCGACCGCAGCCGTTCCAGTTCCCGCACGCGGACAAGTTCGCGCATCCGGCGTGCCGCTCCGAGCAGGGTGACGCCGCGGACG
The DNA here is from genome assembly GCA_019694755.1 of Gemmataceae bacterium. Classification (GTDB taxonomy): domain Bacteria; phylum Planctomycetota; class Planctomycetia; order Gemmatales; family Gemmataceae; genus JAIBBI01. Next base: position 36,070 of record JAIBBI010000030.1, on the reverse strand, counting down.
GGGGCCAACTCGAAGATCGGCCCGGCCAGGTCGATGAAAACTTCCGCGGGGAGCACGAGGTGGTCGGGCAGACCGCGCCGCCAGGTGATGTCGAACGACCAGTCGGCCAGCGGCCCTGCCCACTTCCGGCCAAACTGCTTCAGAAGTTCGCTACATCGCGCGGGATCGCCGGGCTCGCCGAGGTGCTCGGCCATCTGCAGGCGCACGAATTCGGCCCGCGGATCGCCCCGGTCCTCCAGCCAGTCGGCCCAGACCAGACGGGGCAGGTCGTCGTCCGGTTCCGCACAAATGGCGGCGAGAATGGGGTCCAACGGGTCGGCTCCGGGTCGGTATCCCCAACTCTACCCGGTTTTTGGTCGGCGTGCCGGCGAAGGCGACGGAATGTGCGACTTGCGCGGGCGCGGGCCGCACCGAATTTTCAGATTGGCTCAAGTTCCCGGCCGGCTACTCGACCCCGCCCACCTGCACCCGCGGCGCGGGCGTCCATTGCGGCTGCGAGTATCCCACCTGCGCGATGCCGCTGTCCGGAGCCGTCGTGGGTGCGTGTCCGTTGTTCAGTTCCATCAGCATTTGATGGGCCGGCATAAACGTAGGGTGGGCCTTCAGCGAAAGCGCGAGGTACTCCCGGCCGACGTCCGGGCGGTCGAGGTGGCACGCCATCCGGGCCAGGGTGTAATGGGCTTCTTCTTCCTTCATGCAGCCGCGGAGCGTGGCGAATGCTTCTTCAAACTTGCCGGTGCGGGAGTACGTGATTCCCAGGGTCCGCTTGTACTGGCGGTTATCCGGGTCGAGCTTGGTCGCGTGTTGGAAGCTCGCAATCGCCCCGTCGAAGTCCTTGAACCTGGCGTGGGTCAGGCCCTTTTCGTACCACAGGGCCGCGTCGTTGGGCACGTTCTGCAGGGCCTTCTCGTACATGGCGAAAGCCTGCTGCGCGTCCTCGATGGCGACGTAGCTCTTGGCCAGTCCGATGTAAGCCGCGGCGCACTTCGGATCAACCTTGAGGGCTTCGTGATAGGCGGCGCGGGCCGACGAGCGGATCTGCTCGGCATCGCCGAACGACAACTCGGGGTTGGCCGCCAACTGGTCGCGATAGTTGCCCAGCGCGACGTACGTGGAAGGCTTGATCGGCTCGTTGCGCTTCTTCGGATCGGTCGTAGCGATGGCGCGGGCCACGGTCGCTTCGCCGGCCGCCGGCTTCATCATCTTCGGCGACGGAAGCGAGGTCAGATTGGTCGATGGATTGCTGGATTGGCAGCCGGCGAGGGCGGCGAGAAACAGGCCGGCAAACCGAACGCGTCCGTGCATGTCGAAATCCCCCGGGGCACGTCCTGCACCCCGCCCGCATCAGAATTCCGCGATGAACGTCGAGGCGGCCTCGGCGACCAGGTCGCGGGTCAAGACGACGGGCTGACGCCGGTATCGGCAAATCGACTGCACGATCTCCAGCAAATCCCGACAGTCCGAGGCTCGCGGCGACCGGCCCTGCTCGTAATACCGCTCGTAGAGGTAGTCGATCGCCTCCGGGCACTGGCCCATTCCCAGCCGCTTGGCCACGCCGTAGAAGATCTTCTCATAAATCTCGCGGGTCGGGGCGTGGACCTGGACCTTGTGGCGGATACGCCGGAGGAACGCGTCGTCGACGAGGTCTTTCGGGTCGAGGTTGGTCGAGAAGAGGATCAACTGCTCGAACGGCACCTGGAACTTCTTGCCGTTGGAAAGCGTGAGGAAGTCGTGCCGGTCTTCGAGCGGCAGAATCCAGCGGTTGAGGAGTTCCTTCGGGCTGACGAGCTGCCGGCCGAAGTCGTCGATCAGGAACACGCCGCCGTTGGCCTTCACGTGCAGCGGGGCCTGGTAGTAGTTGGCCGCGGGGTTGTACCGCAGGTCGAGCATTTCCAGGTTCAACTCGCCGCCCGTCACGATGACCGGCCGGCGGACTTTCACCCAGCGGGCGTCGACGGTGTGCGTGACGAGCAGGTCGCGGACGCGGGTGTCTGCTCCGTCGTCCTTGGCCCGGTCTTCGTCGGGCACGTGGACCGACGGGTCGAACACCGTGACGATGCTGCCCTCGGCGAGGAACGCATAGGGCAGGAAGATGCTCCCGCCTTGCTGGTTCATGAAGTCGCCGATCGACCGGGCCATGGCAGTCTTGCCGTTGCCCGGCGGACCGTAAATGAACACGCTCTTGCCGCTGACGATCGCGGGGCCGAGCGCGCTGAACATGGTCTCGGGCAGGACGAGGTGCGAGAACGGAGCCCGGAGCACCTCGGGCGTGCAACTGATACCGGTCACGGTCTGACGGTAGGTCTGCTCGATGTAATCTTCGAGCGGGACCGGCGCGGGGCCGACGTAGGCGCATTGCCGCATCGCGTCGTGGGCCCGCTCCCGGCCGAGGTCGGTGAGCGTGAACCGGTAGCTCACCCGGCCGATGATTTCGCCGCCGGTGACCTCGATGCACTTCTCGTCTTTCAGGAACCGGATGCCGTCTTCGACGATTTTGAACGGTAAACAGAGGTATCGGGCCAGATCGAGGCCCAGCATCGAGCCGCGCTGGTAGAGCGTCCGCAGGATCAGGTCGGTGAGCAGCGACATGCTCAGGCCGGCCTCGCGGAGCGATTCCGGTGAGCTGGGGGCGTCGGGGGCACCCGAGCCTTCCCATTCGAGGAACGTGGATTTCGGACGGGCCGTAGTCATGGACGACTCCCCGGTCGTCAGGTTTTCTTTTTGGCGCTCATCACGATGACGATGCCGATACCGACGACGACCGCAACGATGCCGAACGCGCCAGTCGTCTTGCCGAACTGGTTGCGCCAGTATTTGCGAAAGCTATCCCAATCCCAGTCGAAGGAGGGGAGGTCGCCGATGCACACCATTGTAGCACGCGGGGGAGGCGACACGGCGCGGGCCGGCGCGGCGAGAAAGGAAAGGAGCACGATGGCGGCAAGGATGCGGATCATGATGGTGTTCAAGGGCCCGCGGCGACCGTGCAGGCCGGCCGCCGCGGGTGGTTCGTAGTGGACTCGCGAAGCGTCAGCGGTTTCCGCCGGAGCTTCCCGCGCCGGCGCCAGCGCCCTGGCCGCCCGACGCGCCCTGATTGCTGTTGCTCTGGCCCTGCCCGGCCGTGCTGGCCGACGACCCGGTGATCGCGCTGCCGGTCGTCGTGTTGTGATTCAACAGGATGGACCGGTTGGTCGGGTAGGCGTGCTGGCCGACGTCGCTCGGGTCGTGGACGACCATTTCGAACTGCATCGGCCGGCCGGCCGTCTGGGCCGCCAGGTATTTCTGCACGGCGATCGCCCGCTTTTCGTCGAGGTCGCGGCGGAGTTCCACGAACTTGTCCGGGTTCCCGGCGTCGTACACCAGGTCCCGAGCCGTCGCGATGAAGACCCGCGGGTCCGGGCTCGGCCGACGGCGGACGAGGCCGTCGAGGTGATCCCGGCCGCCGGCCGTCAGCTCATCCTTGCCAGTCTCGAAGTGGTAGTTCCACACCGTCTGGTCGAGGATATGGCCGTTTTGCACTTGCGGGGCGAATGCCGCGGTCACGGAAGACCGCGCGCTCGCGATGTATCGTTCGGGGTAGCACGGGTCGATGCACTTACCCAGGTTTGTACAACCGGTTGCGGCCAGGCCGCTCGCCAGCGTCGTCGCCGCCAGCGTCTTGCTGATGACTCGGTTCATCGTCCACTCCTTGGCGGCCGACCGGGTGATTCCCGCCGGCGGGGGGTCGTCGCATCCATGCGATGGCCGGTCTTGTCAGAACGGCTTCCGAGTCAATATCGGCATATCCGTCTTGCCCGCTTCAACAGTCTTTCCCTGTTCACCCGGAAAGCCGGGATTATCCACCCATCTTCGGCAGCAGGTTCTTCGCGATCTGGATGGCGGCGGGCCCGACCAGCACCACGAAGATCCCGGGGAAGATGAAGAGCACGAGCGGGAAGATCAGTTGCACGGCCGTCTTGGCGGCTTTTTCTTCAGCGATCTGCTTCCGGCGGGTCCGCATCGAGTCGGATTGCACGCGGAGGGCCTGGGCGATCGACGCCCCGAAGCGGTCGGCCTGGATCAGAATCGCCGCCAGGCTCCGCATGTCGTCGACTCCCGTGCGGACGCCGAGGTCGTGCAGCACCTCGCGGCGAGGCCGGCCCATCTGGAGCTGGAGGTTGGCCAGGCCGAACTCCTCGGCCAGGACCTTGGCATGGCCTTTCATCTCGTCGGTGACGCGCCGCATGGCCGCGTCGAGGCCGAGGCCGCTCTCCACGCACACGACCATGAGGTCGAGCGCGTCGGGCAGGCACAGGAAGATCTGCTGCTGCCGCTGGCTGCGGAGGAATGCCAGTCCGAGCGACGGGACGTAGAAGCCGACGCCGCCGCAGAACAGCACGTACTGTGCGGCCTTGAACGTCATTCCGTATTTGATCGTGAAGTAGAGGCCGCCGCAGACGATGAAGGCGAGGAACGTCGCCATGCGGATGCCCTGGTACACGGAGGCCGCGGACTCGCTGCGGAAGCCGGCGTTGGCCAGCTTGATGCGCAGTGCGCTGCGTTCGAGTTCCGATTGCGGCTCGAGCGCACCGCCGAGCGACGTGGCCGCGTCTTTCAGGCCCGTAAACCGCTCGGCCCGCGGCTGCGTGTTCAGGTCGATTTCCATGAGCGACTTCGGCCGGCCGATCCGCTCGAGCCGCTCTTCCGTGTGCGAAGTCCGGTTGGAGAGAAGCTGCAATGCGAAGTAGATTCCGCCCATGATGAGCAGGAAGACCACCATCGGCAGGAGTGTTTCGTAATCCACGATCAAGTCTCCGCAGGGCGAGTGTGAGGGGGACGGCGGCGCGTTCCGGTCAGACCTTGATGTCCACGATCTTCTTGATGCAAATGGCCCCGGCGACTTGAAGGATCAGGGCCCCGATGCTCATCTTGATGCCGAGGTCGTCGGTCCAGAGCATCTGGATGTAGTCGTACTTCGTGTGCAGCATGAACACAAACATGGCGAACGGCAGCAGGATCAGCACGATGCCCGAGAGCCGGCCTTCGCCGGTGAGGGCCTTCACCTGGCCGAGAATCTTGTAGCGCTCGCGGACGACGTAGCCGATCTTGTCGAGAATCTCGGCGAGGTCGCCACCCGTCTGCCGCTGGATCTGCACCGCGGTGCAGAAGAACTTGAGGTCGAGGTTGGGCACGCGCTCGGCGAGAGACCGCAGGGCTTCTTCGAGCGGGATACCCATGTTTTGTTCGTCGTAGACCCGGCCGAACTCCTTCGAGATCGGCGGGGGCATTTCCTCGGCGACGACGTGCAGACCGGCGGCCAGCGAGTGGCCGGCCCGGAGGGCCCGGGCGGTCAGTTCCATGGCATCCGGAAGCTGGTAAGCGAAGTTGGCGAGGCGGGATTTCCGCTTCCACCACAGCCAGATCCAAGGACAGGCCAGACCGATGATTCCGCCCACCGGCGCAACATAGACGGTCTGCGCCAGTACTGCGCTGATGAACCCGCCGCCCATCGCCGCGAGCAGCGACATGGCGAGCAGGGTGCCGGGCTTGATGGTAACGTCGGCCTGCTCAAAGTACCGCGAATACGACTGCATCGCGGGCATGATGGCGTCAATGATCGTCTTTTTGTCGACGTCCTGCAGCGCTTGCTTGAGTAGCATATCCGCTGAGGAGTCGCGCCGGCCACCGCGGCCGACGAGTTGGTCGAGTCGGCCCTCGGCCCGGCCCCCTTCGGAGGCCTTAATTCGCAGGGCGACCAGGCCGACAAGGCCTGAGACCACGACGAAAGCCGCAAATGCGACTACGAAAGTGCTGCTGAACATGGGGTGCCTCGCAAATCCGCACTCCGGGACGGGTGCCTGCCGTCCGGTCAGTCGAAAGCTAGCTTTTTATTTTGCCGCATGTCGGGTTGCGGCGAAAAAAGTGGCCCGGGACGTGCTGAGGCGGCCGCCGAACTCAGGCCGGGGAGCGGAATTTCAGCCCGCAACGCAAGAGCAGATGCCGGAGCAGCATTTCGACCGACGATCGCCCGGGGCCGGTGAGCGGTGCCGCGTGAATCACCCCGGCGGCGAACGAATTGATATCGAATCCTTCCTGAAACAGCCCGATGTTGTCCGACTGGCAGGCGACCGACCAGCCCGCCTCGCGGGTCTCGACGCGGGTCGGCCGGGACGGCACGAGCGCCCAGACCTGCCGGCCCAGGACCCGCCCGTCGTGAAACGAGCCGATCCGGTCGTACCGCAGCTTCACCGATTCGAGCTTGGCCAGGTGCGGGGCGGAGGTATATTTGGCGTCGAGGATGATGATCAAGTCCGGGACTGGCGACGAACCGGAGCCGAACACCTCGACGCTGAAGTCCGGCGTCCGCACCGCTCCGCGGCCCAGCAGGCCGTAAGCCTCGGTCCCGTCCGGCGGTCGGTAGCTCGGCTGATAGCGGAACCGCACGCGCCGGCCCGCCGCGTCGGTGAATTCGATGCGTTGGTTGGGCGCGAAGTCGACGACGTACCGACCCTGATCGGTTTCCAATCTTCGTCCCAGCCCGCCCGGCCCGGACGCCTGCAGACAGGTTCTCAATACGCGCAGGACTTCAAGGGCGCACCACCATTCATAGAGGACGGGAACGGACCGGGCCCGCGTAATCAGGTGGGCCGCGTCGATCCGCAGGCGGTGGCCGCCGAAATGCTCCGCGATGACGCGATAAGCCGCGCCATACGCCCGATGACTGCGGAACAGCGGCGTGACCGCGGGCAGGGCGGTCAACGGCGATCCGACGGGAAGGAATCCAAACTTCGCGAGTCGGTTGATCTCCGTCTCCGCGAGGTCCGCCTGCCGGATGATACGCCGGCACTCCTCAATGCGGGGCCGGTCTTCCGTCGCCCACCACGACGGCTGGCCTTCCGGGCCCGGCCGGTCGCGGGCCGGCCGCTGGGCCTCGCGCCAGGTGATTTCGGAATCCAGTGCGGTCCGCAGGTCGCCGAGTTGCTGGCGGAGGAACGCCAGGAAGTCGGCGATGATGTGGTTCTCGTCGAGTCGAAAGTTCAGCGTTGCCACCTCCCGCACCTGATCGCGGAAGTGGACCCGCCCGCCGACCGCAATCGCCAGCGACGGATCGAGGCACGCTTCTTCGAGCGTCAGGTCCGTGACGGCCTGGCCGGGCACGGCCGGCTCGCGCACCCGCCGGGTCTTGAGCCGGTAGGCGGGCTGCCGGGCGATCTCGGCCAGCGCGGTCGCGAGTTGATCGACGGCATGTCGCACCCGGGCGATAATGGCCGCCGGCGCGACCGACGACCGCCCCCCGCGCACGGAGCCGAACCCGGTCTTGCCGTACACGTCGTACAGCAGGTCGGCCGACTCAGCCGCGACCGCGTCGCAAAGTGCGGCAAATTCCTCGGGCCGCAACCGCTCGGGCTCGACGTAGACGGGCGATACCGTTTCCGCGACGGTCCAATCGCCGGACGCGTCGCAGGTCTCGAAGCGGATATCGGTCTCGCCGACCCAGTCGCGGAGGAGCTTGCCGACGCATTCCCAACTGACGGCCGGGTAGCCGATACGAAGGATCTTGTACTCGGCCTGATCGTCGCGCTCGGAGGAGGCGACGAGGACGTCGCCGACGAAGAGCCGGGCGGCCGCCCCCGGCCGGCGGATCGACAGGCGCAGCCGGGCACGCTCCCCGAGCCGGACCGGCCCGGGCTGCGGCAACTGCCAGAGGCCCGATGCCGGATCGCGGATTTCGATCTTGAGTGTCATGGCTTACACGTAGGCGAGCATCTCGACGTCACCGTAATGAGCGTCGGCCAGCGCGAGCGCGTCGCGGACGTGCCGGTTCGAACGCTCGAGCCCGGCCGCCATCAACTCCTCGGCCAGGGCCCGCACCCGGGCGGTGAAGCCCGGGCCCCGGCCGCGAGTCACCGGTATGACACGCTGCTGAAACGCGAAGTCGGCGGCCGTACGCGGCGGCAGTAGCTTGTCGGCATTGGCGAGATACCGACGCACACCCTCGACGGCACGCGGCGACAGATGCACGGCCGCGCCCCAGCCCTCCCGCGGCTCGGCGAGCAATTCGATCAGAGGCCGGACGATTTCCCACGATTCGTCCGGGCATTGCTCCGGCTTGCGGACGAAGTCGCCGACGATCTGCGCTGCCGGAACGCCCTGAGTCATCCCCGAAGTCGTGACTTCCGACGGCACGACATCCTGCGGGTGCAGCACGATCATGCCCGTGCGGTCGAGCAACCGCGGGCTGAGCCGCTCCGTCGTCTCGTCGTAGTTGATCGTGCCCCAGAAGCTGACGTTGGGCGTCACGCGCACCTGATCGATCTGCCCCGCGCTCTCGGCTGTCCGTAGGGCGGGGTCGAAGAGCCGAAGAACCCGCGGCTGATCCGTGGGCCGGGTGACCAGTTGCAACAGTTGCGAGAAATAGTACTCCGGGGCCGCGAGGTTGAACTCGTCGAGCAGCACGACGTACAACCCCTGCTTCTTCGCGTCCCAGTCGTGCATCGCCTGCGCGAGCCGGGTGGCCAGCCCGGTCGGACCCGGATCATACCGCCCGTGGAAGCTGTCGAAGAAACCAAGAAGGTACCGGTCGTCGGACCACGTCCGGCGGACTGCGATTTCGAGCAGCGCGTTGGCGTGCCCCAGCGCGCGGGCCAGCGTGGTCACGGAGCTGGATTTGCCGTGGCCCGGCGGGCCCATGATCAGGTTCAGCCCCTGGGACTTCAGCGAGACGTACAAGTTGGCGACGAAGTCGCGGGCCAACCCCAGGCCGGACGCGGCAAACTCGGACGAGAGCCGATCGACCAGCGCGACCTCGTCGCTCGCCGGGTGGAGCGGCTTCGAAGGCTCGGCCGGCATAACTGTATCCCACGACGGGGCGACCGCCGGCTTGCCCGCCGCGCCGTTCGTGGCCGGTGCGTGCGACACCGTCACACCCCCGGCCAGTGCGGCCACCAGCGGCACCTGCTCGCGAATCTGATCGGTGATCTTCCCGATGCCGTCGCGGAGCCGGGATTTCAGCAGCCCTTCCTCGCGTACCAACGACTCGCGCCGCGATTCGATCGTCCGGATTTCCGCTTCGAGTTCGGCGACCGCTGCCGCGTGCTCCTTCTTCCGACGATCCAGGTCCTCGGCGAGTCGCTGGCGTTCCGTGACCTGGTCGGCCTGAAGTTGGCGGACCTGCGCGTCGATGTCCTTCGAGCGCACGGCCACCTCGCGCTGGACGGCCTCGTCGAGCGACTTCTTCCCCTCCTCGGTCCGCAAGTACCGCCCGGCCACGGCCGAGCGCTCGGACTGAAACGCCGTCAGCGACATGAACAATCGGGAGACGCGACGGCAACGCTGGCGGATCACCTCGTCCGCGCCTTCGGGAACATGGTCGCTGGACGAGCGCAGCCGCTGGACGACCTCCGGCGGCACGTCTTCGATCTTCTGCGTCTTGAGATACCACTCGGCGAGCAGCGCTTCGGGAAGCCGGTCGTGCGGGTGGCTCGAGGTCACGCGGTCGACGGGGCCGAGCAGCAGATGAAACGGTTTGCGGATGACCTCGTTGTAAACTTCGGCGACGGGCGCGGGAGTATACGTCATCTCCGTGAGCCCGAGTTGTTTCAATGACTGGCTCGAGAATTCGTAAAAGACGTGGTCCCGCCCGGCCGCCGACCAGTGCAGGGCCTCGTAGATGCCCTCGTTGGCCCCGGTCAGTAACTGCTCGCGACGCAGGGGGCCGTAGGTCTTCGTGCCGTTGCGGACGAAGAAGAGCGGCGTGACGGATTGCTCGGGCCGGCGGATCACCGGCTCGCCGTCGGGTTCGAAGCCCGGCACTTCGAGTACGGTCGCGACGCGCAGGCCGGCCGGGTCGACCGGCGTGACCATCCCCTTGATGACGAAGGCACAATCCGTCATCTTGTACGGCTTCTGGATGTTTTCCGAAGGTTGGACGCGCACGAAGTCGCCGCCGCGAAGGTCACCGCGGTTTACGAGAAAGACGTATCCGGGATTCGGGAATTCCTTGAGGGGTTCGGAGACAACTCGGTTATTGGTCAGGCTGAAGATCGGATAAGCATTTCCCACCCGGCTGGCGGAGCTTTTTCCCAAGCCGATCCACTCGGAAACAATGGCAAGATATTGTTCGCGTGTCGGGTCATAATCCGCCATAACTTCCTCAAAGAGAGACAAGGTTCGAGACACAAATGCGGCCGGCCCGGGCGCAAAGTAGACCGCTCCCTGATTATAGGGCCTGCTCAAGTGCTGGAAGAAATGGCCCGGCCTGCGCACCGGAGGCCCGACCGCCTAAGATGAACGTGAGCCGCCAGCACGACTAATCCCCGGAACCGGACTCCCGCTCTGTGACGACGCCGAACCCGTCGCATGCCGTCCTGATCGACCTCCTGCGGGCGATCGCGGCTGCCGATCCGAACCCCTGGTATCCGGCACAACATGTCGAGCGTACCGGCCTGCCGCGCGACGCGATCGATGAGCCGCTGGCCCTGCTCCGGGTGCAGGGATTCGTTCGGCTTACCGACTGGCAACCGGGGACTGGGCAGGGCTATGTCCTCACGATGGAAGGCCGTCGGGCAGTCTCGGGCCGGGCGCCAATCGTTGAATCAGGGGCACCGCCGGCCCGCCCCGCGATGACAACCCGCCCCATCCGCAACAGCTCCGATGCGGTCATCACCCGATTGTTGATCGCGGCGCAGGTGGGCGTCTTTCTGCTCGGCCTGGCCCAGTTCATGCAGCGGGGCGGCGACCTCTCGCACTACCTGCGCAATGCCGACTCGCCGCTGCGGTCGGAAATGGCCGTGTCCGATCAGGCGATCCGGCTCGGCGACTGGTGGACGCTACTCAGCTACGCGTTCGTGCACGGCAACCTGATCCACCTCGGCTTCAACCTGTACGGCCACGTCACCGCGGCGAGCATCGTCGAGCGTATCTTCGGCCGCTGGCGGTTTGCCGCCGTCTATTTCATCGCCGTCTGGTGCGGCGGCGTCGGCGCGGTCCTGTCGTCGCCCCGCGGTGCGACGGTCGGATCGTCCGGCGGCTTGTGCGGGATCTTCGCCGCCGAGATCGTCTGGGCCGTCATGAACCGCCACCTGTTCCGCGAAGCCGAGTGGCAGAACATCAAGAGCCAGTTCCTCAGTTCCGTGATCCTGCTCACGGTCATCAGCATGACCCCCGGCGTCAGCTGGGGCGGGCACCTCGGCGGGGCGATCGGCGGCGGCCTGGCCACCGCCCTGCTGATCGTCGCCAACTCCGGCCCACTGTGGCGATCGATCCTGGCCCTGTCGCTGGTCACCTCCATCCCCTTTTCCGCCTTCCTTTTCATGCTCTTTCGCATGACTTGAGGAAAAAGGTTCTACGATCCGGGATTTCCGGAATTCCACGACCGGATGTGCCGATAACGAGACATGATCGACCCGTTGTGCGCGCCCGCGCCATCGGTCAGGCGGAAGGAACCTCAATGAGGCAGCCGGTGCGATGTGTGGTCGGCCTGATGTTCGTGGCCGGCTGTGCGTCGACACGGCAGGGTCCGGACGTCGCGCCACTGACAGCCGCGCCGCCGCTCGCCGCCAAACCTGCGTCCGCGCCAGCCAATGTGAAACAGGTTCAACACACCGAGGCGCAGCCGGCCGGCCCAATCTCGCTCAACCAGGCGATCTCGATCTGCCTGCAATCCGACCCCAAACTCCGCGCGGGCTTCGAGACCATCGCCCAGGCGAATGCCGACGCCCTCACTGCATCGCTGCCACCCAACCCGGACATGTTCATCGACGGGCAGCTTCTGCCGCTCGGCAGGCCGTTCAGCCCGGACCGGCCGGGGGGACCGACCCAGCAGGACTTGCAATTCACGTACGCCATCGACTGGTTCCTCTTCGGCAAACGCGTCGCCGCCATGGCCAGCGCGAGCCTCGCCATCAAGGTGACCGAGGCGGAGTATGCAGATCTCGTGCGCCAGCGCGTCACCGAGACGGCCGTGGCGTATTACGACGTGGTCGAGGCGAAGGCCCTCGTCGACCTTTCCCGGCAGGACGTCGAGAACTTGGAGAAGGTAGCCGGCCTGATTCAGAAGAACATCGATGCCGGCGTGCAGGCCCGCGTCGACGGCGACCGCGTGCGGCTCGACCTGCTGAACAGCCGGCGTGTGCTCCGCGATTCCGAAGCGGCTCTAGTGTCCGCGCGGGCAAGGCTGCGGAGCAAGCTGGGGCGGTGCGATTCCGATGCCGCGTTCGACGTGGCCGGCACTCCCGATATCGCCGAGCCGGCCGAGCCACTTAGCGTCGATCAAGCCATGGCCGTGGCCTGCGAGAATCGACCCGACCTGCATGCCGTCCGCTGGAAACTCGCCCAGGCCCGCGCCGACGTGGAAACTGAACGGCGCAAAGCGTATCCGCGGGTGAGCCCGCTGGTCGGCTGGTCGAAGCAGTATCAGCGGCCCATCGGCGCGGGCGACGTGGATACCTACACGCTGGGCCTGACCGTCGGCCTGCCGCTCTGCGACCGCAACCAGGGCAATCGCGAGAAGGCGGCCTCGCAGGTCGTCCGTGGCGGATTCGAGGTCGCGACGCGCGAGGTGGAACTCCGGGCCGAACTCGAGAGCGCAATTGCCGACTTCCGAACCGCCCGCGCCAATGCCGACGCGGTGTCGCAGGACCAGTTGAAGCTGGCCGAGTCGGTCCGCGAGGCGATCAACACGGCCTACCGGGCGGGCGACAAGCCACTGCTCGACGTGCTCGACGCCCAGCGGAATTACCGCGAGACTTACCGGCAATTCATCACCAGCCGGGCCAACTACTGGCGGTCGCTGGCCCGGTACCAGAGCGCGATCGGGCAGCAGGTTTCGCACGGGCCGTGACTGCGGGACTCGATGTTGTCGATCCCCGGGCGTAAGTCATCAGGTAGCCGGGCCCGGTGAGTTTGCACGATGTGGTATGGTGTCGCAGCCGATTTGATCGTCGCCGTCCACGTAGCTTACGTTGCTTTCGTGACGCTGGGCCTTGTGTGCATCGTCGTCGGTAGAATCCGGCGATGGCACTGGGTGCGGAACCGCTGGTTTCGCCTCGCCCACATGATTGCGATCTGCACGGTGGCCATCGAGGCGGTGGCCGGTTGGCCCTGCCCGCTGACGGAGTGGGAACGCGACCTGCGTATCGCGGCCGGTCAACCCGTATCCGGCGAGACTTTCATCGGCCGGTTACTTCATGGTCTGATCTTCTACGACTTGCCCACCGCGGCATTCACCGCGGCCTACGTTTCGTTCGCATTCCTCGTGCTGCTCACGTTGTTCGCCTTCCCGCCGAACTGGAAAAAACGCCGGCCCGAGTCGACGACAGGGCGATAATTCGATAGACATCGAATTATCGACTCGAGGGCGTGTCATGATCCGGGCAATGGCGGTGGTGGTGCTGATGGTGATTCAATCGACGGCGGCGGCGGCCGACGCCGTCGGACTCTGGGAAGGCGCACTGGAGGTCGGCGCGATCAAGTTGCGCCTGGCGTTCAAGATCGAAAAGAAGCCGGACGGGACGCTGACAGGGACCATGGACTCCCCGGACCAGGGGGCGAAGGACATTCCGCTGGGCGGGATCAAGGTCGACGGCGACAAGGTGACGTTCGACCTGTCCAAGTTCAAGGCGGAGTATGTCGGCACGCTGTCGGCCGACGGCAAGGCGATGTCCGGCGATTGGAAGCAGGCCGGGCGTGAGATGCCGCTGAAGTTGAGCCGGGTCGAGAAGATCACGGAGGTCCGCCGGCCCCAGACTCCGGTCAAACCTTACCCGTACATCGCGGAAGATGTCGTCGTCGAAAACGCATCGGCGGGAATCAAGCTGGCCGGGACGCTCACCAGGCCGAAGGAAGGCGGGCCGTTTCCCGCGGTCGTGCTCATCACCGGGTCGGGTCCGCAGGATCGCGATGAGACGATTCTCGGGCACAAGCCGTTCCTGGTGCTGGCCGACCACCTCACCCGCCAGGGCATCGCCGTGCTGCGGTGCGACGACCGTGGAGTCGGGAAGTCGACCGGCAAGCAGGACGGCGCGACCAGCATGGACTTCGCGACGGACGCCTACGCCGCGCTTAAATTCCTGCGTGGCCGGCCGGAAATCGATCCGAAGAAGTGCGGCCTCGCGGGCCACAGCGAAGGCGGTCTGATCGCGCCGATTGTGGCCGCGAAGCACCCGGACGACGTGTCGTTCATCGTGCTCCTCGCCGGCCCCGGCGTGCCGGGCGACGAGATCCTCGTGGATCAACTCGCGGCGATCTTCAAGGCGATGGGCGCGAAACCGCACGAGGTCGAGCTGAGGCAGGCCATGCAGCGGAAGTTGCTCGCAGCAGTCAAAGAGGGCGGTAAGAAGGACGAGCTGAAGCACAAGCTCGCCGAACTCGTGAAGGCGCATCTCGCCACGCTCAGTCCCGAAGACCGTAAGCTCGTCGAGAAGGATGTGAAGACGGAGGACAAGGACTACGAAGGGCTGGCGTCCGAATGGATGACAGCGTTTCTGAACTACGACCCCCGCCCGACACTGAAGCAGGTGCGCTGCCCCGTGCTCGCGCTCAACGGCGAATTCGATCTGCAGGTGACGGCTCCGCTGAACACCGATGCGGTGGCGAAGGCGCTGGCGGAGGGGGGCAACAAGAAGGTGACCGTGAAGGTCCTCCCCGGGCTCAATCACCTGTTCCAGCACACGAAGACCGGAGTGCCGAGCGAGTACGGCACGATCGAGGAGACGGTAGCCCCCGAAGCGCTCGAGGCCGTCTCGCGCTGGATCCTCGCGCTGCCGAAATAGTGTCAGGGCAGGGGCGTCACGCCCGGCGGCGGGGATGTCGTGTTCGGGGCCGGGAAGTTGCCCGGCGGCGGGGCCGGCAGGTCGCGGATCGGCGTGACGCCCGGCGGCGGCGTCATGTCCGGGATCGGTCCCGAACCCGGATGCGGCGCGACGCTCGGCGACAGCTGCTTCTCGAGCAGATTCCGGCTGGCGGCATCGCGGAGCAGCGGCTCCGCGGCGTTCATCGCGGCCGGGTCGTAGCCCGCCGCCCGCAGGTAGTCTTTGGCCAGGAAGTAGGCGTCCGGTAGCGGCGGACGCCGACGGGTCTTGCGTTCGCGGTCGAGTTCTTCCCATTGCCGGGTGTTGCTGCGGTCCGTTGTACCGCCCATCATGTCGTCGTTGCCGTACCGCGAGTCGATGGGCGGCAGAATCTCTTTCGTGCGGATTTCGCCGGGCACGCGGGCTTCCCGGTCGCGGACTAGTTTGCCCAGCTCGATGCTGAGGATGGCTGCGAGTTGGCTGTCGTCCGGGCAGTTCTGAACGAGGCCTTCGGTGATGAAGATGTCGGTGGTGCCGCGATGAAACACCTCGGCGTGCGGGGCCCCGACGGTGTGGAATTGGGGCCTCGCACCGATCTGCGGGTTGGCGGCCAGGAGCTTCCGGCCGACGCAATCGACCCGCGCGGCCGTCTCGGTCGAAGCCGGGGTCAGGGCGGCCGGGTTGATCAGCGGCTCGGGCCGGCGGAAGTAGTTCAGGTTCGGCTCGTCGGTCTGCAAACAGCCGGCCGCCGCCAGTCCGATCACCGCCCACCATCGTCCGAGACGCATCGCATCATCCTCCAAGCCGCGGGGCATACCCGATCGGCTCCCGGCTGACAATCCGAACCGCGTTCCACCGCCGTTCCACGGGCTATGATGATCCTGACCGCCCCGAGCGAGCCGACCTGTGAGAATCCACTCTTACCGCTTGTGCATCGTCTGTGCGGTGGCCACGGCCCTGATCGCGATCATCATCGCGCTGGCCGGCGCGCCGGAAGCGCGGGCCGATTCTCCCGCGGGCTTCCTTTCCGACGTCGCACCCGTCCTGCGGGATAACTGCTTTTCCTGCCACAACACCAAGCGCAAGTCCGGCAAGCTGGACCTGACCAGCTTTGCCGGGCTGATGACCGGCGGGGTCCACGAGTCTACGGTCGTCCCGGGCAGGCCGGCCGAGTCGGAACTGGTCACGCTCCTCACCGACGCCGGCCCCCGGGCCATGCCGCCCCGGGACAAGTGCACGCCGCTCCCGGCAAGCCAGATCGAAACGATCCGGAAATGGGTTGAGGCCGGCGCGAAGCCGGACGCGGGGCTGGACCCGCGGGCGGACATCGCTCGGGAATTGCGCAAACGATCGACGCCGCCGTCGCCACCGGGTCGGTATGCCCGGCCGGTCCCGGTCACGGCGCTGGCCTTCTCGCCCGACGGCCGGCGGGTAGTCACAGGCGGGCAGTATGAGTTATGCGAGTGGGAGGCCTCGACGGGTCGCCTGACTGCCCGTATCCGGACCGGCATCGAGCGGACGACTGCGCTGCTGTTTCACCCGGACGGCACGCTGATCGTGGCCGGGGGCCAACCCGGGTTGTCGGGCACCCTCGCGGTGTATTCGATGGCAACACCCGGCGAGATGCGAAACGACGTGCGCTTTCTTGAAGGAAGCAACGACCGAAAAGTTCTGCTCCGGCAACTGCACGATGCCGACGACTGTCTGCTGGCCGTGGCATTGAGTGCCGACGGCAAACGGTTGGCGGCCGCCGGGGCGGACCGGGCCGTGCGGATCTGGGACACGTCGGCCGGGCCCGCGGTGGCCAAGTCGCTGGCTACGTACGAGTCGCATGCCGACTGGGTGACGGCATGCGCCTTCTCACCGAGCGGCCGGTATCTGCTCACGGCCGGGCGGGACAAGACTGTCAAATGTTTCGACATCGAGAAGAATGAACCGCTCGCCAGCTTCCCCGAACATCAGGCCGCGGTCCAGGCTGTCGGCGTGTTCCGCGCCGGCGACCGCGGAGTCAGTGCGGGGGCCGACAATCGCCTGCGATTCTGGACCTTTGGCAGCGAGATGAAGCAGGTGAATCAGTCGCCACAACAGCGCGGGGAGGTCCTGCGGTTGGTTGTGGACCCGGAATCCGGGCGGTGTGTTTCGGGCTCGGCGGATCAAACAATCCGCGTCTGGAAGGGCGACGGTGGAACGGGCCGGGTCATCAACGACTTCGGCGACGTGCCGACTTCTCTTGCGCTCACCGGCGACGGGGCTCGGCTGACCGTCGGTGGCTTGCAGGGGACGGTCGCGGTCTACGACATGAACGATGAAGGAAAACGAATCAGGTGGGTCGCCGCCCCGGGGTTGGAAGCGGGAGCCAAATGAAACACCCCGCCGACCTTCGCGGTCGGCGGGGTGTTGCCTTGCGATTATTCCATCGCCTTCTTGAGGTCGTCCCACGCGTCGCTGACGGCCTTCTTCAGGGCGTCCCACGTTTCCGGCGTCCCGGCCGCGAGGCCGGACAGCTTGTCACGGAGCGTCTTCAATTTCTCGTCGCAGGACTTGGCCTGTGCTTCGAGCTTAGCTTTGGCGTCGCCCGTGGCGGCGGCCGCCTTGGTCTTCAGCTCCGCGATCTTTTTCTCCGCGGCCGGCATGTTGGCGTTTACTTCCTTCGTGAACGTCTCCCGCGCGGATTCGAACTTCTTCTTCGCCTCATCAGCCACCGTCTTCGCGGCATCAGCTGCCTTGTTCGCCACGTCCTTCACCGCGCCCACGACCTTGTCGGTCGACGGCATCTTGGGCTTCGGCGGGGCGCTCTCGCCACAACCGGTCAGGGCAATCGCGAAGCAGGGGGCCCACAGCAGTCGTTTCATATCGCGTTTCTCCTTCCGCACTTCCGTGCGGCGACAGTGTAACAAGATCCGGGAGTATTCTACGGCCGATCTGCAATTCGCAGCAGGACCTCGATGCCGCGTTCCAGCGTCTCCGGCTTCGTCGCGAAGCTGATGCGGAAGTGGGTGTCGCGCCGGCCGAACACGCTGCCGGGGATCACGAGCAGATTGTGCTCAATTGCTTTGGCGACGAACTCGCTGGCCGTGCCCCACGGCACCTTTGGAAACAAATAGAACGCTCCACCCGGTTTCACGAGTTCGTACTTGCCGCTCAGGGCGGCGACGAGCCGGTCGCGATTCCTGCGGTACTCGGCGACGAGCGGCGCGACGTCCACATCCATCGCCGCCACCCCGGCGTGCTGGACCATGCTCGGCGCACACACGAATGTGAACTGCTGCATCTTGGCCATCTGCTCGATGAGCGTGCGTGGCCCGTGGGCGAACCCCAACCGCCAGCCGGTGATACCGTAGGTCTTGCCGAATCCGTCGATGACAAGAGTCTCGGGGTTCCAGGTCGCGGGGCATACGGCCGGGCCGTCGTAGGTAAATGCGCGGTAGATCTCGTCGCTGATGAGCAGGATGCCGCGTTCGTGGCAGAGCTTGGCAAGTTCGGCGACCGGCCCTGCCTGCGGCACCACGCCCGTCGGGTTAGCTGGGGAGTTGAACAGGATCGCCTTGGTCCGCGGCGTGATCGCGGCCCGGACGCGGTCGATATCGATCTCAAACTTGGGATACGTCTCGACGACGACGGGAGTGCCGCCGGCCAGCGTCACCATCGCAGGATATGCCACGAAGTACGGCTCGAAGAGGATGACTTCGTCGCCGGGGTTGATGGTCGCCAGCATGGCGAGTATCAGCGCGCCGCTGGTGCCGCTGGTAACGAGGACTTCGCGGTCGTCGTGCCGGAATTTCTCGTCGGTCCATTTCTTGAGCTTGCCGCGCAGCTCGGGAATGCCCTGTGTGACGGAGTAGCCGGCCTTGTCGGTCTCGATGGCTCGGATCGCCGCCGCTTTCACGGCGTCCGGGGCGGGAAAGTGCGGCTGGCCGATACTGAGATCGATGGGATCCTTGAGCCCGCGCGACAGCTCGAAGATCTTGCGGACGCCGGACATCTCAATGTCGTGGGCCCGCTGCGAAATCCAGGAATCAACCGCCATCGAGAACCTCCCGGGCGAACACAGGCTCGGCCGGCAGGGCGGCCAGGCGTTCCAGCGCGTCTTCCAGCGACACGGCCGACCAGCGGTCGCCAGCCTGCGAGCCGAGCCCGATCCGCTCGATCTTCCGCAAGGCGTCGTCGATCTCGAAATCGACCTTCAAGCCGGTCAGGCGCTCGAGATCGGCCTCGATCCGGTCGTCGAGTTGCGAGGCGGTCTGATCGCCGGCCGTATGGAGGTAGTAATACGCGAGGATCGTCTCCCGGCATTCCTGTTCCTCGGCCGCGTCGAGCAGGCGGTACAGTACGCCCGAGTTGTTGTCGAGATTCTGGTAGTACAGGCTTTGGGCCAGTTGCAGGTTGTAGGTCTTGAGCGAAAACTGGTAGCCGTAGTATTGCCGGTAGCCGTAGCCGAAGAGGGCGGCCACGATGCCGAACGGGCCGAACGCCACCGCGCCCCCGGCCGCCGCCTTCGCGATCACGAAGAGTGGCTTGAGAAACTGCCAGAGCAGCAGCACGAGGCCGGACAAGAGCGAAAAGCCAAGCTTTCCGCGCTCGACCGTCGGCATCGAGAGCCGGGCCCCGGGGATGAGCATCTCGAGGTCGGCCGTCGGAATGTCCTTGAACAGCTTCAGGAAGACGCTGCGGGTGTCCGGGTCGCGGCCCAGCCGCTTGTGGTGTCGCTGCTTGAGGATGATGACGAGCCGCTGATACACCTCGACCGAAAACGGCTTGCGTTTGTACCAGGTCCTCCAGGATCGCAACACGCGTGTGCCGGTCGACTTGCCGCGGACGTACAGCGCGAACCGCTCGAACGCCGCCAGGTCGATCGACATGTTCAAGCCCCAGGGGCTCGCACCGGATTGGCAGTTGATGACTTCGTCTTCCGTGAGCCGGCGGAAGTTGGCCCGCTGCAGCAGCCGGTCGAAGGCCGAGAACAAACGGTCGGCCCGGGCGAATCGCGCGGCCGGCTCGGGGGATGTCAGCGACTTGGTGTCGGCATCGGGGTCGAACGGCGCGTAATCGTCCTTAAGCCGGTCGAAGAGGCGGTAAAACTCGAGGTGTACGCGGTCGGTCAGCAGTTGGCACAGCCGGCGAAACAGGGCTGCCCGCCCAGGATCGAGTTGACCCGCGAGCAACTCGATGATGTCACTGCGGCGCAGCGGAATGTAATGTTCCCGGTCGCGGTAGACGGCCATCTACCACTCCAGAGCTTCGAGTTTGTCGTTCGACGACTGCACCATCCGTGCGGCAAGTTCGTCGAGGATGGCCTGCACGTCGCTGACGCGCTCGGGCCGGTCGTGGGCCGAGTACGAAAGACACTTCATGATGAGCTGGCAAAGCTCTTCGGGCGCTTCCTTGTTGAACTTGGATACCGGCTCCAGTTTGGCGGTCCACGATTTGGAATCGAGCGGCACCCCGCCCTCGAATGCGCCAACGGGCGGCGGCAGGCGGAACGTCGTCAGCCGATACATCGTGGCGCCGAAATTGAAGATATCAGTGCGTTCGTTGATGAGCTTCTTGCGCGCCGTCTCGGGGGCCATGTATTCCGGCGTGCCCTGCACGCGGTCTTTTGGCTCGCCCTTGATCCATGCCAGGCCAAAATCGATGACGCGTACCTGCCCGTTGCGCCCGAGCATGATGTTACCCGGCTTCAGGTCGGCGTGCAGGACCTGCCGGCGGTGCATGTGGACGAGGGCCGCCGCCACTTTTTGGAACACCTGCACCAGCCGCGTGGCCGAAAGGGCGGGCGCGGCATCGAGCGTCTTGCCGTTGACGTATTCCAGCAGGATGTTTGCCTTGGTCACTTTGAAGAGCCAGTTCTTCTGCTCTTCGAGGGCGTACACCTTGAGGATGTTCGGGTGATCGAGCATCCCGGCGACGCGGAACTCGTGGCGGGCCTGCTCGAGATACTTCCAGTCTTCGGGTGTGTCGAGCGAGACCACCTTCAGCGCGTACTGCTTGCCGTCGGCCTTCCGACGGACGTGCAGGACAGTGCTGTGCGCCCCGGAGCCGAGCGGGCACAGGACTTGAAATGCTCCGATTTTCTCGCCAACATTCACGGGGGCACTTCTCCCGATACCTGAGAGGAAAATGATACGAACTTCCGCGGTCGATCGGGCGGCGGAATCCGCCCGTCGCGGTCGGTCGTATCCTGAGAATGTCATGTCAGAGCCGATCGAGCTGAATCCCGAACACGTGAGAGCCATCTGGGGCGGCAGCCGGCTCGCGCCGGACGTGGCCGAGATCTGGCTGGCCAGCGACCTAGCCCACCGGCCGACGCGGGTCGCTCACGGCATTCACGAGGGAAAGTCGCCCGGCGACGCGCTGGGCCGGCCGCTGCCCGTGCTCGCGAAGTTTCTCGACGCCCGCCTGCCCCTCTCGGTACAGGTCCACCCGCATGATGAAAACGCCAGGGCCCGGGGATTCGAGAGCGGGAAGACCGAGGCGTGGGTCGTCCTGCACGCGGACCCCGGCAGCCGGATCTACGCGGGGCTCAACGAGGGTGCGAGTGTTTCGGAGCTTGCGGAAGGCCGGATCGAGGACGCCCTGTACTGGTTCGAGCCGACCGAGGGCGACCTCATCTACCTGCCCGCCGGGACGGTCCACGCCCTCGGCGGCGGCGTGACCGTGTTTGAGATTCAGCAGAGCTCCGACGTCACGTAC
Organism: Gemmataceae bacterium; assembly: GCA_019694755.1. Lineage (GTDB taxonomy): Bacteria > Planctomycetota > Planctomycetia > Gemmatales > Gemmataceae > JAIBBI01. The sequence continues at coordinate 14,615 of JAIBBI010000030.1, read as the reverse complement.
CGGCTGCACGACTGGGGCCGGGTCGACCCGAAGTCCGGCCTGCCTCGCGAGCTGCATATTGAAGACGCGCTGGCCTGCATCTCGGAATGGGGGCCGGTGAATCCGCGGCGCGGCGAGCGGTCGCTGGTCACGCCGTACTTCGAGCTGCACGTCCACCGCGATGCAGCGACGATCGGCGGCGACGGCCGGCCGCGACTGCTCGTCGCTTACGGCGGCGATGCCGACGGCTGCGTGCGCGTGCCGGCCGGTCGAGCCATCGCGCTGGCGAGCAGCGAAGGCGAGTTGCGAGTTGCCCCCTCACCGGGCGGCTGGCTCTTCGAGTGCGTCCTCCCGTGATCGACCTCAATTGCGATCTCGGCGAAGGCGCGGGCCACGATGCCGAGCTTCTCGAATTATGTACCACGGCGAACGTGTGCTGCGGCGCTCATGCGGGCGATCCGATGACCAGTCGCGCCACGATGGAGTGGGCGGCCGGGCGCGGCGTCGCGGTCGGGGCCCACCCCGGCTACCCGGACCGCGAGTCGTTCGGCAGGCGCGAAATGACTTTCGCCGAAGATGATTTGTTCGACGAACTTCGTCGTCAGGTGGAGTTCCTGCAATCGCTCGCACCGGACATTCCGCTCCGCCACATCAAGCCGCACGGCGCGCTATACAACCAGGCCTGCCGTGACCCGGCCGTGGCCCGGCCCGTGGTGCGGCTGGCGGCTGAACTCGGGCTGCCCATTCTCGCATTGCCGAACTCGGAACTGGAGCAGCAGTCGGCCGGGCGGGTGCAGTTCATCCGCGAAGGGTTCGCCGACCGCGGCTACCGGCCCGACGGGCAACTGGTGCCACGCACCGAACCCGGCGCGTTCATTCACGACCCGGCCGAGGCCGCCCGCCAGGTCGAGTGGCTCGTGAATGATCGCGGCGTCCAGTCCATTTGCGTCCACGGCGACGGCCCCGGAGCGCTGGAGTTTCTTCGTCAGCTCAAGTCGGGGCTGGCCGGGAAGGGTTACGAGTTCGGGTCGGTGACATGAGCTTCCGTGTCGTAGAGCCGGGGCCGCTCTCGCTCGTCGTCGACCTCGGTCGGCCACGCTGGCGGTCGTTCGGCGTGCCACTCGGCGGCGCGGCCGACCGCGCCGCGCTCGTGCAGGGCAACGCCCTCGTCGGGAATCCCCCGGATGCTGCCGGCCTCGAATTCGCCGCCGTCGGACCGACGCTGCTGGCAGAAACCGACGCGGGTTGCGTCGTGTTCGGCGCACCGTTCTCGGTGATGATCGATGGTCATCCCGTCCGACCGGGCGTGACATTCGTATTCCGGGCTGGTTCCACGCTCAAGATCGGGCCGCCCGCGCAGGGGTTCCGCGGGTACTTGTGCGTGGCCGGCGGCTTCGACGTGCCGGTGATCATGGAAAGCCGGTCGGCCCTGGAGCCGATTCGTAAGGGTGACCGGCTCGCATGTTCCGGCTCCTGTTCCCCCGGCCGGTCTATCGCCGAGCCCTGGTGCAACATCGGCTCCGAGTCCATTCGTTGCGTTGCCGGGCCGCAACACCACTGGTTCACGGATGCCGAGTTCTTCGGACCGACCTTTACAGTCACACCCGCCTCGAACCGGATGGGCTTGCGGCTGGCCGGGCTGGCGCTGAAGCTGCCCGGCCGGGAGATGGTCAGCGAGCCGGTGGTGCCCGGTTCGGTGCAAGTGGTCAACGACGGCAGTTGCATCGTCCTCGGTGTCGACGGCCAGACCATCGGCGGGTATCCGAAGGTGGCCGTGGTCTGCGATACCGACCTCGATCGGCTCGGGCAGCTTCGGCCCGGGCAAGCGGTACGATTCGATCGCATCGGTATTGAGCACGCGGAGCAGTTGGCAGGCCAGCGCGACGCGTGGCTCCGCGGGATTGTTGCCCGGCTGGCTGCCGCCATAAGATGACCGCTTGAACACAGTTCAGGATGATCCCATGAGTGACGGTCGGCCGCAGCGCGATTGGCGAGCGGGGGGCACCGCCCCGGCGGGCGGAGGCGGGCAATCCAAGGCCAACATCTTCGTGGCCGGGCTGCTCGCGGTCGCTCTGGCGGGCGTTCTCGCGGGGTTCGGCTATTGGCTGGTCAGCGGCGGCGAATCGACCGTGCGGTACATCGCGTTGCCGCTCAGCGAGCATTCACATCCTGCCTGGCCGGCGGTGCCGTATGCCGAGGCCGATGCCGAGCGACTGCTTAAACATTTCCCCGGCGGCGAGAAGGCGTTCAACAATCAGGAAGAAGAACTGTTCAGCCGGAAGCTCGACAGCCTGAAGTCGCTGGGCGACCGCCCGCTGGTCCTTCACATCTCCGCCCTGTGCGTCGTACATGAAGGCAAGCCGTACCTACTATCGAGCAAGGCTGCCCCGGGGACGCCGGACAAGAACTGGCACCCGCTGAGCGACCTGCTGGCCGCCGTCGCCGCGTGCCAGGCCAAGGAAAAGCTGCTGATTCTCGACGTGATTCACCCCGTGGCCCGGGCCGACCGCGGGATCCTGGCCGACACCTCCGCGATCGCAGTTCACGGTCTGTTGAAGTCGCGGGCCGACGAGGGCAAGCTGCCGGGCCTGGTGCTTGTGTCGTGTTCGCCCGGCGAGTTTCCGTTGATGGACGAAACGTATCGGACCACCGCGTTTGCCGGGTATCTCGACGAAGGTCTCCGTGGCTATGCCGACGGTCACATCGAGGGCACCCGCGACCGCTGGGTCAAGGTCCGCGAACTTCATGCGTACACCCGCGACCGGCTCGCGAAGTGGGCCTATTTCACCCGCGGTGTGACGCAGACGGTCGCGCTTTACGGCGAGGGCGACTTCCGCCTCGTTCCGCACGACCGGGTGCAGGAAGCCGAGACGCCGCCGGCCGTGCTGCCGTACCCGGCCTGGCTGGCCGAGGGCTGGACTCAGCGCGACGAGTGGGACGCGGCCGGCCTGCGCGAAAAAGCGCCGCACCTCGTCGCGCGCTACGACGACGCGCTGCTGAAGGCCGAGTCGCGATACCTCGCCGGCCTGGCCGACGAGAAAGTCAAGCGCGAGCTGAACGACACGCGATCCGGCCTGAACCAGTCGTGGGACCGGTTCAAGGGCATCGCGCCGCCGCCGAAGACAAACCTCGTCGGCACGCCGCCGCCCGTCGGCGTGCTCGGCAAGATCGAGGGCTGGCTGGCCTCGTTCGACGGCAAGAAGAAGTTTGCCGATGTGGCGGGCGACCCCAAGCCGAAGCCGGACGAGATTCTTCTTGCCGCGTGGATCCGGCTGGCCGACACGCCGTTGCCGCGGGATCAGGTCGCGGGCCTGTGCGGCGAAGCGGTCCCACCCGGCTCGCGCCCGGAAAGCTCGGAAGCGGTTTTCCTCAGCAAGCTCACGGACCTGGCGGGGAAGAGGCCGTTCGTCGGTGGCGACCGGACCTGGCCCGGGCAGGCCGTGCAGGCGGCGATCAAGGGCGAGCAGGCGACGCTCGAAGCCGTCGCGATGCTCGCGACGGTCCCCTCGGCGTTTCCCTGGTTCAAAGCCCGCCTCGACAAGCACGACAAGGATCGCCTCGCGGCCGAGGAGTTGCTCTGGTCGCTGGGCAACGACGGGCTCACCGGGGCGGCAAGCGCGGCAAACGAGACGATGACACGCTACCGCGCGATCGAGAATCAGGCCGGCGAGATCCGCGACGACGCCCGACGGATCGCCATCGCGCACCGCGCGTGGGTGGATGCCGGGGCCGAGTTGCCCGGCCTCGGAGCGGCCATCGCGCCGCTGCCCGCCGGCGGGGCGATGCAGCAGTGGAACCGCGCGGCCAACGGTGCGGCCGAGATCGCCAGCGGCCTGAGCCAACTCGAAATGCCGGGCGACCGTGGCGAGCAGATGGCCAACACCGCCGCCGCCGTCAACGACGCGCTGAAGTCGCTGCGGGCGCATGTCGCCAGCCTCGTGGCCCGCGAACCCGACGGAAAGGTGACACCCGCCGTGCTGGCGACGCCTCGGCTCACGGGCAAGGACCGGCTGGCGTGGCTGCAGAAGCGGACGACCGCGATCGCGGCCAACGAGAAGAAGCTCTCGGATTCGGTCGGCGACGTGCCGGCGGCCGGGGAGTGGGCCGGGCCGGAGGCCGAGCGGGCCGCCGTCCGCGGACAGGTCGCCGTCGGCCTGCTGAGCATGGCCGGGCAATCGACAGGACCGATGAGTTCGGAAGTGGCGGACCTCGTGGCCAAGCGTGACCCGTTCGGCTGGTCGGGCTTGGCCGGGCGGGTGCTGACCGCGCTCGCGCCCCCCGCCCAGGACGCGCTGACGTCCGTCACGGACCGCACGGGTCGCGTGTTCGGCACGACCGACGCCCCGGCTCGCATGAGTGCCCGACTCCGGAGAGAGTTCTGGACCGCTCTAGCCGAACGATACGAAGGTGAAGCCCGGTCCCGCGGCCTGGCGGAGCTGCGTTTTTACAAACAGGCGGCGCAGGACGCCCGGGCGGCCGCCGACGTGGCCCGCACCGCGATGGGGTCGTGACCGAGCGCCAGGGGTGAAGCGATGATGACACTGCGACGGAAGATCCGCCCCGCCACACTGGCCGCCTGGTTGCTCGCCGCCGCTTTGGCCCCGGCCCAGGAGCCGACCCGGCCGTGGGGCTTCTTCAGCCCCCGGGCCGATCTCACCGACAAGCCCGAGGCCGCCCCGCCGATCGACCTGCGGTCGAACGTCTCGCAGCCGGTGTACCTGTACCTCGTCAACCCGACGGAAGACACACCGACCGTCAGCATCACCGTACGTTCGCCGGGCGGAGCGGTGGGCAAGTTGGCGTCGGTCCGGCTGGCCCCCAAGGGGTTGCAAAAGGTCAACCTCTCGGAGTTCGCCCAGGCGGCCAAGACACCCGCCGGCCTGCCGCTCCCGGCCGACACTAAGACGAGTCGGATAAGCCTGTCCGTCGCCGTGGCCAATGCCAACAAAGCCGACGAGGTCCCCAACGAGTCGGTCCAGACGGTGAACCTCAAGAACCCGGCCACTCTGCTCGGCGAGACGGTCGCCACGTTCTCAGGCGGCACGAACACGCTCAACGTCGCGGTGAAAGCCGGTGACCTGACCGGCCCGCCGTGCCCCGTCGAACTGGTCCTCTCGCCCGATGACGTTCCGGGCCTGAACAAGGGCGAGTTGAAGGGCATCACCCGCGGCACGCTGACGGCCGCCCAGCCGAGTACGACGCTGGTGGCCGGCGGACTGGTACTCGCCCCCGGTTCGGCCGGCGAAGGGCGGGCCACGCTGACCGTGGATGGCGTCGAACGCGCTGTCGTCCTGAAGGGCAGCTTCAAGGTCCAGACGGGCGCGACCTCGAGTCCGTTCACGATCGACCCGCGGAACGACCTCCGGGTCCGCGCCCCGAAGTACGCCAAGCCGGGCGACGCGATCGTTCCCAAGGTGGAAGCGACCAACGCCCCGGAGAACAGCAAGATCACCTTCTCGGTCAGCCCCGGCGCGTCCGGCGGCGTGGCGACGCAGAGCTTCAACCGCACCGGCCCGCGCGAGCAGAAGGCGTCGATCGTCGCGGGTGAAGACGGCTCGCTGAGCGTGGTCACGGTCGTCAAAGACTGGGCGTTTCAGCCGGACACCCGCGGCCTATACGGGCCGGTGACGCTGAAGGCGACAATTACCAGCGGTGCGGATGTCAAGGATGCCAGCACGGTCGTGATCTTCGACGAGTCGGCCCCGCGCGACGTGCGGTTCCTCCCCGGCGATCCGAAGAAGTTTCCGGTCCGCAATCGGCCGTTCGCGGTCAGCACCGTGGGCGTCGACAACGAAAGCGAAGTGGCCCGCGTCGAGTTCTTCGTCGGCGTCGAACCGCCGGCCGCGGGGGCCGACGGCAAGGTGCCGACGGAGCCGAAGCCGATCGTGGGCGTCTACGACCCGAAGGCCTCGGCCTGGAACGCCGCCCTGCCCATGCCCGACAAGAAGGGTGCGGTACCGGTCTACGTTCGATACGTCAACGGGGTCGGCCTGAACACCGTCACGAAGACGGAATTCGACGTGGTCGATCCCGTCCCGGGCGGGGTCAAAGGGCAGGTCGAGTACGGCGGCCGGGCGCAGAAGGTAGACGTGAAAGTCTGGCTGCTCTCCAAAGACGGCAAGACGATCGTGAAGGACGGGAAGATCGACGCGGAGGGGAACTTCCTCTTCACCGACGTCCCGGCCGGCGAATACGTCCTCGTCAGCGAGCAGAAGACGAGTAGCAAGCCGCTCACCGGCGTCTCGCCCGTCACCGTAAAGGAAGGCCCGGACCCGACCGAAGCCAAGATCACGCTCAAGCAGAAGCAGTAGGACGGCGAACGTGGGCTCTATGGGCTGGGCTCCATGACTGCAATCATGCATTTTGACACCGATGCGTATCGGAGAGCTGGCAACTGTCTGTGGACTTTCTTTGCATTCCCGCGACTCTTGGCTGATGAATCGGGATTGCCGCCGGACGAAGATGCGAAGCGGCTACTCGCTGTGTTGCAGCATCGCGGTATTCCGGTCGGTACTTGGGTAAACACGATTGTGGAGGATACGGCTTACTTCGCCTGCCCGAAAGAGGCTATTGGTCCTCTCAACGATGCGCTGACCGCCCTGGAGGAACAGGGTGAGTTTGAGAAGGGGTTCTGCGCGAAGAGAACCGAGTACCTATTCTCTCTGATTGGGGGCGGCGCCGAACCGTTCTCAACGACTACCGAATCATTAGGCGACGACGCTCCGGGGACGGATTCCTCATCCGCCTGAAATTTACGCCCGGCACAGGTGATCTGGTTTGAAACCGTTGGCTTTCAACCGGGCGGCGATTGGTTGGCGTCGTCAAGCACTTTCACAAATCTGCTACTTCCGTTTTGGCCGATGGCGCACCGGCCGCGGGAGCACCCCCGCGTTATCATGTTGTTGGCGGTCCATTGTCGACGCTGGTGAGTGGCACGTTTACGCTTGAGGAGCGATCGAATGGAAATCAGCACCAAGGACCATTTTCAGTTGACATTTCGGTACTTGCAAGTCATGGCAATCCAATTGGCAAGTGCGTTGCAAGAGCATGGCGTCACTGACGAAAGCCAGGAACGCGAGATCATACAGTCTTTTCTCTTTAACGTGTGCTCGGGATGGGACCAATACTACATTACCGACCCGACTTGCTCGCGGGAAAAGGTCCGTCCCAGCATGTGTTTTCTCCAGGGCGAGGAAGAGGTCATTGTGCCGACGGGCGAAGACGACTTTCATGAATTGGCGTGCTACGGTGCTGTCGAAAGCGTTTTCGAGCCAACGGACCCGAATAATGACCTGAACTTTGTCTGGGACAATGGTGCCAACGGAGACATTCCTTTCTCCAAGATGTTCGAAGAGAATGGGTGACGACATGCTCGAATCGGGATTGCATGACTGCGCGCAGTGAATGACGTGGGCAATCCCATCGTGTCGGCTAAAGGCGGTCGGGAGTTGGCCCGGCCGGCGAGCGTGTTGGTCGATGGCGGAGGGCTGGCGGGTGCGAAAAATCGGCATCGCCTTATTGTGCCTGTTCCCATGGCTGGTCGTTGCGCTGGCGTCCCTCCAAGTGATGGGCTGTTCGTCCAAGCCGAACTCTCTTGAAACAAGGATCGCGTTCTTCAACAAGCATCGGCCGGTGTTCGACTCGTATGTCGAGCGGCTGGAGCGGGGTGAAGTTCGACACGACGAGCAGAGATGTTTCCTGCCCCAACTCTTCATTGACAACGACGTTAAGGAGGTGATCCGCCGGGCAGACTGTGTCGAGATCTACTTCTGGTTCATGCCCACCGACGCAGTACCACTTTACATTTACTCGCCGCGCGGGCTGGAGGGCGTCCCCGAGGAGTACCGCAACGGCGGCCATCCCGGTGGGGCCAAGTGGGGGTACTGGAAGTTTGTGACCATCGACGACAAGTGGTTCTACTGCGAGTGGGACACGTAGGTGCGAGGAGCAAAGGCATGCTTAACCGTCCTCATGGCCTCCCGACTCAGGTGACAATGTGGTCCCGAGGCCAAATTCCGTATCCGCCCGAAGTCGCACCCGGCGTCCGCGAATCCGCCTCACAGTGTTGCGATTTCAACCAGTGGAATTGTAGATTGAAAAGTTCTACTTGAACGCCGGACCAGCATCGCGGCACGGGCTCTCACCGAGTCGGTGGCGTACTGTAGTTTGAAGTCAGCCGTACGATTGCCCAGGCAGCCGAGTCGCGTCGTTCGGCGAAAGAGAGCTTCCCTTGGAGCGACACATCCTCGAAGCCGTGGCCACAGGAAACCGCGACGAAGTGCGGCGACTCGTGTCGGCCGGGGCCGATATCAATGCCCGCTGCGATCAGGGCGCGTCCGCTCTATTCGTCGCTTGCCTCGCTGGTGACGTTGAGATGGTCCGGCTTCTGCTCGACTTTGGCGCGGACCCGAATTTGGAGGCCGGCGAGCCGGCCTCCTCGATCTATGCCCCGAAGGTGCTCGATCTGGTTATGCAGGCGCAGTTCCTCATTGACTGGGCCAAGTACACCCCGGTGTTCGAATTGCTCGTGTCGCGAGGCGCGTCGGAGTGGGGTGGCGGTGTGCCGACGCGCGCCGACACCGAGGTGCGCAGCCGGCGGGCGTTGGAGCACCAGGGCTGGTGAGGGGTTGTGCCGCGGCGTTGCCCATGGTGGCGGTTCTGGTAGCCAAGGCACGCCGAACCGTGTTCATGGCCCACCGACTCAAGATGCAATGGCCATTCCTGCAGCGGATTCCTCATCTGCCTGAAGGTACACCCGGCACCGGCGATACAGTTAGACACCGTTAGCTTTCAAACGGGCGGTACCGGAATAGTTCCATCATCGGTCACCTTGGCGACTGGCCCGGTCCGTCACCATTGCGGCCGTGAGGAGTATCCAGTCGTTGCACCGGGCGCGGGCGGAAGATAGGATACCTCAATGGTCTAGCTCCAGCGCCGCCCAGGCCGGTGGCCTTTTGTTTGGCGGCGGAGTCGCTTACGGGAAAGTGACATGAAGAGACATTGGCGAATATTATTTGTGATGTTCGATGTTCTGGTGGTCGCATTGGTGCTAATGCCATTCGTGCGACCTGATTCATCTCGGTCACCAAGTCCTTATGATCAGTCCATTCAAATTGGAATGGGGTACGATGAAGCGATCGCGAAGATGGGCAACCCACAAGTAGAAACTGCATTTTGGAAAAAAGCAGATGGAAATGTGATGGTGTTTACGCAGAGCGGCGATCGAACAATTGCCAGCGTGCATATCAGTCCGGAAAACGCAGGTCTTGCCGGCCTGTCTGTACAGCAATACTTGGCCATTGGTTCTGCAGTCCTTGGATTTGTTTTCGGGCAATTTGTCTTACCTCGCAACGTCGAAGGATGGCGTTCGATCGTGTTGACGATAAGTGTGCCGACGCTTTATGGGCTCGGCGGCGCAGTCCTTAGTGCATTTGCAAGGGCATGGTTCAAGGGACTGTTGTGACGTTGAAACTAACTCGCTTCTTCGGGATTGACGGGTGCAATTCGCTGGTCATAGCTTTGCCGATCAAGCCGCCGCGCCTGCCCGGGGCAGTCGCGTCGTGTAGTGTGAAGTCAGCCGGACGATTGCCCCGGCCGGTGAGGGTTCGGCGGCGGAGGGCGTCTGGCCGATGATCACCAAGGACGACATGCTGCCCGTGCTCCTCGACGCCTGCCCGTCGTTCGCCCCGGCGTGGCAGGAATTCCTTGCCGAGTGGCAGGGCGAGGCCGACCTGCCGCTTTACGTGGCCCTCAGCTACCTTGCCTGGCACCTGATCGGGCTGGTCGAGCGGGGCGAGGGGGGCGAGCTGCCGGCCGTGTTCCGTGTGGTCGAGCGGTGGCACTTGGAGGGGGACGAGTACGTCCACACGGCGGCCACGGAGGGGCTGCTGGAGGACTTGCAGAACTGGAACCTGCACGAGCACGGCACCGAACCGGCCCAGTTCCGGGCCATGCTCGGCCCCGAGTCGCTGCGGTGCTGGGATAGGGCGGCAGCGTCTTGGGACGAGTTTTTCCGGGCACAGGCCGCGGAGCAAAGGCTCGCCGGACCTCTCTCACAGCTCACCGACACAAAAGACGACGATGCCCCGAGTACGGATTCCTCATCCGCCTGAAGGTACACCCGGCACCGGCGGGATTGCGATCTCAAACCGGATTGCTGCCTGTCTGAAAGGTACTCCCAGTCTTTCGGACTGGCATCGCGTCATAGACTTTCACCGGGTCGTTTGCATTTTGCAGCTTGAAGTCAGCCGGACGATTGCCCCGGCCGGTGAGCGAGACGTTCGATGGCGGAGGGGCGCATGACGATCGATGAACTCTACGCGGCGATCGACGACAAGCAGCCGCCGGCCCCCTTGGAGGATCTCGCGTCTTTCGAACGTGCCATCGGTCACACGCTGCCCGACGACTACCGTCAATTCCTCGTGGCCTGCAACGGCGGGCATATCGGTGGCTCCCTGTGGTTTAAAGGGCCGACCCCGGAAGGCTTGGCCGCTGACGCCGGCCTTCACCACGTCGGCGGGTTCCGTGAGGAAAACTACTTCTCCCTGGACGACAAACGGAAGTGCTATGCCGGGCGCATCCCGGCCGCCCTGGTATGGGTTGCGGACGACCCGTTCGGAAACGCCATCTGCGTCGGGGTGAACGGACCGCATCGCGGGCGAGTGTACTTCTGGGACCACGAGAACGAGCCGGGCGACGACTGGGACGGGGCGGTGGAGTCGGCGGGCAATCTGCAACTGCTCGCCAACTCGTTTACCGAGTTCGTAGCCGGCCTTGCCCCGTCCGGCGAGGACTAATTTGTGTAGCCGCGACGGCGAACCGTGTTCACGGCCTACCGACTCAAGAATCGTTGAAGCCCCGGGGGCGACTTCCTCATCCGCCTGAAGTTACGCTCGGCGTCTGCGATCTTGTTTGACAATGTTGGCTTTCCATTTGGCTGTGCCCGGATAGGTCATTCAATAGCCAACTTGACGACAGGCCCGGCCCACTACTTTCTAAGGCAAGGGAAGCGTCCTGTCGCTGTTTCGGCGAGCTGCTAAGCCGTTTCGGAAGTTAGAGATTTCGTTCGGCGTGGCGAGAGGCGTTCCCGTGGGGCCGCGTGCGATTCAACACATGGCGGTCATCTCTGCCGCCATACCGATCGCTTGTGGCGCGGCCGCTTCACTGCTGTTCGCTTGCCAAGGCGGGTTCGGGGGCGGACATGGCCGCTACGACCGGGCCATCGGCTTATTGGGGCTCCCCGCGTTCTTGGCATTGGACCGGATCCCGGTGCCAGCAGCTTTCGAGCAATCTGACCTGTGGCTGGTCATTTGGCTCCCGGCGATCATAAACTTCGTCGCGCTGTGGGGCCCGATCGCCGGGTTATTGTGGCTCGTGTCCCGCTCCGCAAACAAGCGTGGAATCGCCAAATCGCTTTCCCGGCCCACCGACTGAAGAAGCGATGACGCCCCAGGGACGGAATCCTCATCCGCTTGAAGTTGCGCCCGGTGTGTGCGATCCCGAATAAGGCTGCCGGGTTTCAAGAGCGTGCGTCATCCCCCCAGGGCGTTTCCCGGTGTTGACTCGCCGCGGGGATTCCGGTTTCCTTTGTGGGCCCGGCGACGCTCCGAACCGTCGGCGGGCGGGCCGAGTCCCTACAATTGTCAGTAAAGGATCGCGTCCCGGGCCCCAGCGACCTCCCATCGGGCGAAATGAAAAAACTGATCTACATCGGCGGCGGGTTGTTTCTGATCGGCCTGATCGTGTGGGGATTGCGCCCGCAACCGGTGCCGGTCGATCTCGCCCGTGTCACGTCCGGGCCGATGCAGGTCACGGTCAACGAAGAGGGCAAGACGCGGATCCGCCAGCGGTACACCGTCGTCGCACCGCTGACCGGACAGATGCGCCGCATCGAGTTGAAGCCCGGCGACCCGGTGGCCGCGGCCCAGACTGTCATCACGATCATTGAACCTGCCGACCCCGCGCTGCTCGACGCCCGGGCGGTCGTATCGGCAAAGGCCCGCGTCAATTCGGCTCAGGCTTCCAAAGAACAGACGGCCCAACTGCTCGACAAGGCGAAGGTCGCCCTCGATTTCGCCCAGTCGGAGCTGACGCGAACGAAGACCGCCTTCGAGAGCCGCGGCGCGAGCGAGCAGGCGCTCAAGGAAGCGGAGATGTTTCACCGCACCCGGCAGGTCGAGTTGAAGGCCGCCACGTTCGCGGAGCAGATCGCGAAGTTCGAACTGGAGCAGGCCGAAGCCGCACTGCTTCAGATCAGTCCGACGGGCAGTGCGGCCAGCGAGCAGCCCCGGCTCCCGGTGCCCAGCCCGATCACCGGTACAGTCCTCGGCGTCACCCGCGAGAGCGCGGGCGTCGTTACCTCGGGGGCCGCGCTTGTCGAACTGGGCGACCCGCGGGATCTGGAGGTCGTCGTGCAGGCGCTTTCCCGCGATGCCGTGCAGATCCGCCCCGGCGCGGAGGCGCTTCTGGAGCAATGGGGCGGCGACAAGCCGTTGCGGGCACGGGTCCGCCGGATCGAGCCCGCGGGGTTCACCAAGATCTCCGCGCTGGGAGTGGAGGAGCAGCGCGTCAACGTGCTGCTCGACTTCGTCGACCCGTTCGAGACCCGCTCATCGCTCGGCGACGGATTCCGGGTCGAGAGCCGGATCGTCGTCTGGGAGAAACCGGACGCGGTGAAGATCCCTGCCGGTGCGCTGTTCCGCGACAACGGCCAACATGCCGCGTTCAAGGTGGTCCGCGGCGTCGCGACCTTGCAGAAGCTCGAGATCGGCCGGATCAACGCGGTCGAGGCCGAGGTGCTCGGCGGGTTGGCGGCCGGCGACGAGGTCGTCCTACACCCCGGCGATCGCGTGAAGCCGGGCGTAAACGTTGTCCCGCGGGATTGAACGACGAGGGCACCCCCGGCATGGGTCAGACGGTCCGGCGATTTCTCGAGATGATCCGGTTCAGCCACACGGTCTTCGCGCTGCCCTTCGCGCTGGCCGGTGCGACGCTCGCCTGGCGGGTCGCGGGGTTCCGGTGGCTCGAACTCGTCGGCATACTGTTGTGCATGGTGTTCGCCCGCAGCGCGGCCATGGCGTTTAACCGGTTGGCGGATCGCCGGATTGATGCGGCCAACCCGCGGACCGCGGGCCGGCACCTCCCGGCCGGGCTGCTCAGCGTGCCGGCCGTGACCACGTTTTTTGTCATCTGCTCGGCCGCCTTCGTCGCCTCGACCTGCCTGTTCCTGCCCAACGACTGGCCGCTGAAGCTTTCCGTCCCGGTACTCGTTTTCATCTGCTGCTACTCGCTCACCAAGCGGTTCACCGCGCTGGCCCACTTCTGGCTCGGCGCATCGCTCCTGCTCGCGCCGCTGGCCGCGTGGATCGCCATCCGCGGGCTGGACGGGTTGGCGACGCCCGGCCTGCTCGGCCTGGCGGTGCTGTTCTGGGTGGCCGGGTTCGACATTCTCTACGCCTGCCAGGATGCCGAGTTCGATCGCCAGTCCAAGCTCCGCAGCGTGCCCGCGGCCGTCGGCGTGGCCGGGGCGCTGCGGATCGCGGCGGTGTGCCATGCGGTGATGGTCGTTGCGCTCGCCGCCCTGTTTTTCGTGGCCGACCCGCCGCTCGGCGCGGCGTACCTGGCGGGCGTGCTGGCCGTGGCAGGGCTGCTGGTCTATGAGCACCGCCTGGTCCGGCCCGACGACCTGAGCCGGGTCAATGCCGCGTTCTTTACCGTGAACGGCGTCATCAGCGTCGGCCTGTTTGTGCTGATCCTCGTCGATCAAATCGTGCTACGGGGCTGGCGGCCGGCCCTCGGCGGGTGATACCGTAATCTCCATGAGTGAGCCCGGGCCCGCGTTGTTTGCCGATCCGCCCACGGAGCCGGGCCAGTTCGCGGAGATCGTCTTCGATCGGCCGCTCGATCAGGTCTACACCTACTCCATCCCCGCGAGTCTCGCCGGCGTCGTCCCCGGCGTCCGGGTCAATGTGCCGTTCGGCAAAGGCGACAAGCTGACCGCGGGGTACGTCGTCAACGTCCATGGTGTTCCTCCGTCGCGGGCCGTGAAGGCGGTCGTGCAGGTGCTGGATGCCGCCCCGCTCGTGACCTCACCGCTCCTCAAGCTCACCCGCTGGCTCGCGGACTATTACCTGTGCGGCTGGGGGCAGGCGCTCCAGGCCGTTCTGCCCGCGGGAGTCCGCGAGAAGGCCGGGACGCGGAACGTCGCCTTCGTCCGGGCCGTGCCGCGGGAGGAACTCGAGGACGTGCCGATCCTCACGCCCCGGCAATCGGTCGTGCTGGAACACGCCCGCCGGATCGGCGGCTGGGTCGAGGTCGCGCACCTCACCCGGGCGGCCAAGTGTACGCCAGCCATCGTCACCGCCCTCGTCGGCAAGAAGGTCCTGCTCCGCGAGCAGCGACGGGTCGAATCAGGCGGCAGCAGCGACGGGCCGCCCGAAGAGCAGACTCCGGTGGAACTGAACTCCGCGCAGCGGGAGGCGTGGGCGCAGATCGACTCGGCCATCACCGGTGGCGGGTTTCACCCCATCCTGCTGCACGGGGTGACCGGGTCGGGCAAGACCGAGCTTTATCTCAAGGCGATCGAATCGGTGCTGGCGCAGGGTCGGCAGGCGATCGTGCTGGTGCCCGAGATCAGC